>CALVEJ010000001.1 GCA_944326535.1 Candidatus Gastranaerophilales bacterium
AAAATAAAAAAAACCGCCTTGATTTCAAAGCGGCTTAATAAGTGTTCTTTTCCCCTGTTAAAAAACTATTCTGCACTGGCTTCAGCAGGAGCAGCTTCTTCAGCAGCCGGGGTTTCTGCTTCAGCTTCTGCGGCTGCAGCAGCTGCTTGAGCCTTTGCTTCTTTTTCTGCTTCCAGTTTTGCCAGAGCTTTTTTAGACAATTTTTTCTCTGTTTTTTGTTTGTAAATCAATTTGCCTTCATCATCACAATTGTTGATAAGGTATTGTACTGTTTCTGAAGGTTTTGCACCTTTTGAAATCCATTCAAGAGCTGTAGCTTTGTCAAGCTGCATTTCTTTTGTTTTGGGATTGTAATGACCTAATTCACAGATAGGTCTGCCTTCTCTTTTTTGTACATCGTTGATTACAACAATTCTATAAGTTGGATTTTTTTTGTATCCGAGTCTTTTTAATCTTATTTTAACCATACGGTTGTATCTCCTGTGTTTTTGTTGCTTCCTCGGTGGTCTTCAGCCCAAGACACTTTCTCAAGAGGATTTACCGTGAAGTCTGCTATTACTTAATTCTATGAAAACACAACAATATTTAATAATCAAGTTAAATGTAAAAAATGTTGCATGCGGTATGAAAAATTTTTAACAAAAATGTAAAAACATGTAACAATATATACTTTATATGAACATCGTATATAAGAATAGTTTTTATATAAGTAATAAGTGATATATATAAAAGGTGTGTTTTGATGGGTTCAGCATTTTCATTTGAAAACAGTGATATTAAATTGAGATTGATTGAGAATATTAAAAATAAAGAACTGAAAGATGTAGATGAAATTATTTCTGCAATCAAAGAATGCAGACAAGAGATTGCGCAGCAGATTGAAATTTTGGAGCAGGAAATTCCAATAACCATTGAAACAGAAAAGAAAATTGCGGTTTTAATCAGACAGGATCAATATTTAAAAACTGTTCAAAATAAACCTAAAACCGAACTGGCAAAGGTTTTTGGCAAATTGGAAGGCAACTGTATAGTTCCGGAAATCCTTCAATGGTACCATGGACCAAAACAATAATAAGTATCTAAACTAATAATAAAAGCCCCCGTTTTTCAGGGGCTTTTTGTTAACATATCTAGCTATGCCTTGGGTGTTGGTGCCGTGACTCCGTCCAGCATCTGTTTTATTCCGTCCACAGAACTCAAAATACCGGTTGCTTCATACGGCATGTAAACTACTTTGTTGTTTTCACCGTCTACCATAGTTTTGAGCGTTTCAAGATATTTCATTGCAATAAGATATTTGTCCGGCTGTCCATGGTTTTGAATTGCTTCAATTGTTTTTCCTATTGCGACAGCTTCTGCTTCAGCCTGTTTCACTCTTGCGGCAGCCTGACCTTCCGCAACAAGTCTTGCTGCTTCTTTTTCACCTTCTGCCTCAAGAATTGCGGATTGCTTTTGACCCTCGGCCTTGTTAATTGCTGCGGTTTTTTCACCTTCCGCTTTCAGGATTGCAGCCTGCTTCAGACCTTCTGCTTCATAAATTGCCGCTCTTTTTTCTCTTTCTGCTTTAACCTGTTTCTCCATAGAAGCTTGAACATCTGATGGCGGTGTTATTTCCTGCAGCTCAATTCTGTTTACCTTTACGCCCCATTTGTTTGATGCTTCATCAAGTGTTTCTCTGAGTTTTGCATTTATTACGTCTCTTGATGATAATGTTTCATCCAGAACCATATCACCTATTACGTTTCTCATTGTTGTGAGTGTCAGCTTTTCGATAGCCTCGGGCAGGTTTTGAATTCTGTATACTGCACTTTTGGCATCCATTATCTGGAAATATATTAAAGCATTTATAGAAATAGACACGTTGTCTTTCGTGATTACATTTTGTCTTGGAATATCCATAACCGATTCACGAAGGTCAATCAATTTTCTTTCGCTATAGTATGAATATGTTTGCCCGTCTATACCTTTTTGTGAGTATTTCCATTGTATTTTTCTGGGGTATTCAAAAAATGGTATTATCAGGTGAAATCCTGCGTAAAGAACTTTTTCAAAGGCTCCGAGTCGTTCTATAATCATTGCCTCTTCCTGCTGGATAATCTTTATACCGGCAAGGAAATAAATGATAATAAGTGCCGCTATAATAATAAATAACATACTAAATTTCCTTTCTATTCTTAGGCTTTATGCTTTTTGTACGTACATTACTATACTGTCATTTTTGACTATTTTTACTTCTTCTCCTATCTGATACTCTTCATTATCCAGAGATTTTGCCTGCCATTCTTCACCAAATATGGCAATTCTTCCTTCGCTTTGGGTAACTTTCTCGATGACTTTTGCAGTTTTTCCTATGTACATTTCAACCGTTTCAGGCGTATCCGACTCTCTTTTTCTTATAAGAAAAGGTCTGAGCCAGATTATAAAAATAGCGGAAAATATGGCAAAAACAATTACCTGAATTAATGAAGATACGCCCAGTGCTGCAAAAATTGCAGATACAAAGCAGGCAAATCCAAGGTTTAATAAAAACATTGCAGGTGTGAATATTTCCGTAATACACAGAACAATACCTGCAATGCACCATATTTGCCATAAACTCATAGTTTCCATTAAGATGACTCCTTATTGTGTCAGCATTTATTATATAGTTTTTTGGATATGCGTGCAATACAAAATAAGGAGGTTTCTCTTTTTAAAATCCGCCTTCAACAATACAGTAGTGACCGTCTTCAAGATCGTATTTGTCATGAACCCTGCATACGTTGCAAAGGCAGCCTTTATCTTCGTTTATGCACCTGCTTTTTGTGTAAGCGCAAAAAAGATTTTCCAGCCCGTCTATGTTTTCTATGCCTTTGAACATTTCAAACATATTGTGTGGCATTTCTTTTATTTTGCAAGATGTCGTATAAGACGGGCATTTCAAACAATTGCACATTTCCAGATTTTCTTTTGTTTTTTCTACCTGTGACATAATTAAAACTCCTTTAATAAATTATTAAAAAATGATTATCTCGGCTTTTTCTCGCCTTTCATCATCTCTTCGACTTCATGTGCGCCTTCCGCATAGTATTTTGACTCGTCCGGTTCCAGCTCCATGAGGACTTTTAAAAGCTCTCCGGCGTGTTCTCTTTCTTCATTTGCAATATCTGTCAGAACTGTTTTGACAAGTTCGTTGTCCGTTGATTCAATAACCTGCTGGTATAGCTGAATTGCTTCATATTCTGCGGCAATATTAAATCGGATGCTTCTTATTAATTCTTCTTTTGTAAGTTTTCTTTCACAATGTTTTACGTTGTAAGAATTTGAAAATTGCGGCATAATTTGTCTCCGTATAAATTTTTCCGTTACGGAGATATTTTATCCTTATGCAAGGCATAATAAATTACGCAGAAAAACTAACCCTGCTTAAGTTATTTAATCCTTAATTTATTGAAGGAATACTTGAAAAAGCTGTTTTTGTTAATTTAAAGGCTCTGATACACCGGAAGTTTCATCAGCCGGTGCTGCTTGTCCTGTCGGTGTTCCTTCTTCTGCTGATTCGGCATCAGCTGCAGGCTCTACAATTTCAACACCCATGTCTTTCAGTGCCTGTCTTGCTTTAGGCGCTAGTGCTGTATCTGGGAAGTTTTCAAGTATTGTCTGATAGCAGTCTATTGCTTCTTTTTTATATTCTCTTGAACGATAAAGATTTGCCGCTTTGTAGTAAAGGGGAGCCAGTCCGGCATCTGGAGCAATCAGCATCTGGTTGTCGAGTTTTATTTTTATCTCAATCATTGATGAGTTATCCTGCGGTGAAAACAAAGAGTTGGAATATACTTTTTTGGTTAAACGGTCAAGTGTTTCTGACATTGTTGTCATATCTTCCTGCGAGATTGCTCCGGCTGTCTTTTTTGATTTTTTTGCAGCAAGAGAATCCATAGAAGCCATGGAAAAAATTATAAATCCTACCAGTAAAAGTATTAAAGTCTTTTTCATTTTTGTAATATACTCCCCTGACAATATCTTATAACAACAAATATTTTTTTGCACTAGACCAGATGGTTTAGAAAATAATCAATCGCTGGTATAATTTTGTCGGAGGAATTATTTTGAAAAATTTAAACCTAAGACAAAAATTATATCAAATGTTTATTCTCGGATATAAAGGTGACGACCCTTTGTCAGAATGCAATGAAGGGTTTGTTGATGCATTAAATCAGGGATTGGGCGGTGTTATATTTTTTACGGAAAATATTACTGACAGAAATTTGTTCAAAGAATCTGTAAAAAAAATCAAAAAAGAAGCCTTGATAACACCGTTTTTGAGTATTGATCAAGAGGGCGGCAGAGTAGAAAGAACACTAAACCTTTATAACGGAAGTCATTATGTTTCTGCTGCTGACGGTGCAAAATCCGGTGAAGATTTTGTCAAAAAACAAACGAAAGAAATTGCAGAAGAACTGAAAGATTTTGGCTTGAATATGAATTTTGCTCCGGTTCTGGATGTAAATACAAATCCTGAAAATCCGATAATCGCAGAACGTGCTTTTTCTGACAATCCGTATGTTGTTTCAAAATATGGAAAGATAGTTGCCCAAACTTATCTGGAAAATGGCATTCTTCCTGTCGGTAAACACTTTCCGGGACATGGTGATACATCTGTTGATTCTCATAAAGAAATGCCACAGGTAAACCTTTCTTTGCCTGAGATGGAAAGCGTTCATATTAAACCGTTTGTTGACTTAATTAATATCCTGCCGGCAATTATGGTTGCTCATGTTCACTACAGTGCTTTTGATACGGAAATGATACCGGCATCTGTTTCACAAAATATTATACAGGGATATTTAAGACAAGATCTGGGGTATAAAGGTCTTGTAATTTCGGATGATATGGTTATGGGCGGTATTAAACGCTTTTCTTCCTCTGAAGCGTGTATCAGAGCAATAAATGCCGGAGTGAATATGTTTATTTTCAGAAATTCTGATTTAAAAACACTGAACCTCATAAATGATCTGGAAAAGGCTGTAGCGGACAAAAAAATTAGTATGGATAATATTGATAAATCAATAGAAATTATCCGGAAAATTAAATGTTGCTAATCATTAAGAGAAAAATTGCGGAAATACTTGATAACAAACTATGTTTTTATTAAGATTTATTTATTGTCATTAAAATTATTGAAAGTAAGGAATAAAAAGATGAATCCGATAGTTGAAGCATTAGGAAAAAAACACATCGAAAACAACAATCTTCCTGAACTTAATCCGGGAGATACCGTTAAAGTTTTCGTTAGAATTATCGAAGGCAACAAAGAAAGAACTCAGGCTTTTGAAGGAATTATTATCAAAAAACGCGGTTCTGGTGTTGGCAAAACAATTACAGTAAGAAAAACATTCCAGGGTGTTGGTGTAGAAAGAGTGTTCCCTGTTTACTCTCCACGTCTTGAAAAAATCCAAGTAGTTAGACGCGGTGATGTTAGAAGAGCAAAACTCTACTACCTCAGAGAACGTTCCGGTAAGGCTACAAGAATTAAAGAAAAAATTGAAAAACGTTAATTGTTTTAAAATTTTGTACAAAAAAGAGACCTCTAATAAGGTCTCTTTTTTATATCTGCAATTATACTTAGTTGAATTTTGACTGGGCTGCATTTATTCCGTCTTTAAGGTAAGTATCAACAGCTTCTTCAACTCTTTTTAGTACATTTTTCATTTCCGTAAGCTGTTCTTGCGAGAAATTTTGCAGTACATATGCTTCTGCGCTAAGGTTAAGCTGCGGACCTATTCCGATTTTTAATCTGTCAAAATCATTTGCTCCGCCAAGAGTTTGTATGATTGAGCGTATACCTTTTTGTCCTCCGTCAGAACCTTTTGCTCTGAACCTTATTTTTCCGACAGGCATATCTATATCATCATGAATAACAAGAAGATCTTCCTTTGATATTTTGTAAAAATTCATCACAGCAATCACAGATTCTCCGGACAAATTCATATAAGTATGCGGCTTTAAAAAAATAATAGTCTCGTTGTTGTGGTTTATTTTTGCTATTTCGCCTTTAAATTTTGCTTCATAAGTAAAGGAAAAGTCAGGAAAAAGAGAGTTCATACTAATATAATCCAATGCCATAAAGCCTGCATTGTGTCTTGTAAATCTGTATTTTTCTCCGTAATTTCCGAGTCCTGCTATTAATTTCATTTTTGTCCTGTTGTTTATTAAAAAAAATTTTGTACTTTATAAAAAAATAAGATAGCTCCAAACGTTACATACTTTTAACCAATAAAAAAAAGCCAAAAACCGTTTATCTATATAATATAAATTTTCAATGCAAGTTTAAAAAACTATCTAAAAACTTATTATATTTTAGGGACGGAGGAGACTAATGTCAACCAAAAGCAAAGCTATCGTAAATTTGAAAAGCAGTGAAAAGGTTGCAAATTTTCTGGAATCCAATCATCTTCACAAAAAAGATTTTGCAGAAATGATAGGAGTTACACTTTCTTATGTCTACAATTTGATAGACAATGCTATTCCTTTTTCAACAAGAGGAATTACACTTGAGAGAATTGCAACGGTTATGGATGTATTACCGGAGGAGTTTGTTGAGTACAAAATACCTCAGGAACCGATTATTATTGATGAAGCTGTAGAGTTTTTGAGACAGCGCCAGCAGGAGAAGGGTATTTCTACCGTTCAGCTGCTCAAGAGCTTTCCACGCAAAAAGCGGGTCGAAATTGTTGATATCTTGAGAGGAGCAAGACCGATTCCGCTGGATTGGAAGGAATTGACACTTATTGCTCAGGTTCTTGATATTACCAAAGAAGAAATTTATCCTTTTTGGGAACAAAGAGCCAGACAGCTTTTTCAAAGCGCAGGAATGAACCTTCAAACCAATCAGGGACTTGTTGATGCAATGTTTGACTGTGCAAGAAAATATGTCGACTGATGTTTTTATTGGCATTGCAGGCTTATAAACCCGGAGAGTAGGGCTGAACCGGCATCAAAATTACTTTCCAATGCAGAAGTTTTCAAATATATTTTCAAGGATTTCATCGGTGATAACCTCACCGGTGATTTCGTCTAATGCAAGAAGCGCTGATTTTATATCGATTGAAATCAGGTCCTGAATTTCTAAATTCTGTGTGGCAAAAAGTGCATTTGACAGAGCATTTTTGGAATTTTGCAGACATTCCTGCTGTCTTTGGTTGGTAACAAATTCTGTTTCCATTGCATTTTTTTCCAGAACGGCTTCTTTTATTTTTTGTTTTAACTCATCAATATTTGCGCCGGTTTTTGAAGAAATATTGACTGCTTCGGGGTTTGGAACTTCTGCAAGATCTGCTTTTGCTGCGACTTTTATATGGGGTTTTTCTTCTATCATTTCGTATATCAATGCATCGTTTTCATCAAACCCTTTGCTCCAGTCGAACAAAAATAGTATCAAATCAGCATTTTCAACACAGTTTTTTGTGTATTCAATACCGATTGCCTCAACTTTGTCAACATCAGTATTGTTTCTTATTCCGGCTGTATCAATCAATGTGGCAGGTATTCCGTCAAGATCAATAGATTCTTGAATGATATCTCTTGTTGTTCCGGGAATTTCCGTAACAATTGCACGATTTATATTGAGCAAAGCATTGAAAAGAGAAGATTTTCCTGCATTCGGACAACCTGCAATGGCAATTTTTACGCCCTGTCTCATTATATTAGATGCATTTGCGTTTTTTAAAATTTTGTCGATTTTTTCAATATTTGTCTTTATTTCTTCTTCAAGATAAGAATATTCCGGCTCTCTGACGTCTTCAGGAAAATCTACCGCTGCAATAATTCTGGAGTATAAAGAAAACAAAGATGATTTAATTTCTTTGACGGCTTTTGCAAGAGCACCGGAAAGGTTGTTGGCGCTTTTTTGCGCAAAATTTTCTGTCTTTGCATGGATTATATCCAGAACAGCTTCAGCCTGTGACAAATCAAGCTTTTTGTTTAAAAATGCTCTTTTGGTAAACTCTCCCCTCTGCGCCATCCTTGCTCCGTTTTGCAGTGTCAAATTTAATATTTTTCTGACAACATTTGGTCCGCCGTGGCATTGAATTTCTACAACATCTTCACCCGTATAACTGTTAGGTGCTTTGAAGGGAAGAAGTATGACTTCATCAATTTTTCTTTCATTTTCAACTATCCAGCCGTGCAAAATTTTTCCGTGTTCTTTGATTTCTTTTGAAAATATTTTTTGTACCACATCAAATGCTCTGCTGCCTGAAACACGAATAACTCCAACCCCGCCGGTGCCGAGCGGGGTCGCTATTGCAGAGATAGTTTCAAATTCATCATTTATGTTCATAATGAAATATTAATACAAACCGGAAATGAAAACCAATATGGATTTATTGCAGCTGAACGGAAGTTTCTTTTCCGGTAACACGATCCCAGCGGAAGTAGCTGTAATATATCCTGACATCCTGTATAATTTTGAGCCACATATCTTTTTGGTAGTTCATAAAATACTGCGGGTTTTTGTTGATATAGTGAATGGATACAAGCCCTTCATATCCGGAGGTAACTCGCAGAATTTCGCACTGGGCAGGCATGACGGCATTTTTATTTGCACACCATATTGCAATGGAATCAACTCCGCTGTCTTTTATAATCTGATATCTCACTGTGTTATTTTGTGATACAACATTTGTCAGAAGATTCATCATAAATTTGTAGCAGGAATTGCCTTTTGCCCAGTTATAGGCATGAAACACAACGGACTCTGACCAGTCTTTCGGGTACGAATATGAAGGAATCCACTGTGAAATAGTTTCATCATATTGTTTGCCGAAATAGACCTGCTTCCAGTTTTTGTTGTTTTCCGGATAAGTAATCAATGCGGTTTGATAAGCTCCGGCGGTCTGTGAAAAGAAATTCATCAACAGACAGATGAAAAAAGGTAACAAAAATAATTTTTTATACGTATTCCCACGCCGGTTTTTCTTGTGCAATAACAACATCTATTCTTTCTTTACTGCTTTCCAGAACTTTTTTGATTTCTTCCACAAAAGGTTTTTCGGATTCAAAATGACCTATATCCATTATAACAGCTCTTCTGGAATCAAGTGCATCGTGGTATTTTACTTCTGAAGTAATATATGCATCAATATTATATTTTTCAATTTCTTGAATAAAATCGGCACCTGCTCCTGCACAAACCGCTATAGTTCTAATTATAGACTTTTTTGCATTGTTGACAAGTTTTATTCTTTCTACATTGAAGGCGAGTTTTACACATGCAAGCAATTCTTCAACCGTCATCTCATGCGGTGCAAGTCCCACTCTGACAAAGTCATTTAATATCGCTGTCTTTTTCAAATTCAGTCTTTGTGCAATCAGGTCGCTTGTTCCGGAATTTGTTTTGTCGCAGTTTGTGTGGATAGAATATATTTGGATACCTCTTTGCACTGCTTTTATTATTCTCGGGTCTTTAATTACTTTTAGCGGTTTGAAAATCAAAGGATGATGAGCAACAATAAGGTTACATCCCATTTCAAATGCCTGATTGATAATATCTTCTGTAACGGAGAGGCACAAGAGTACTTTTGTTGTATTGTCATTGCCATAAAATATCTGCCATCCAGAGTTGTCCCAGCTTTCTGCAAGCTCCGGCGGAGCGTATTCTTCCAGTATTTTTATTATTTCACTAGTTCTTGCCATACAACAACTCCATAATTTTCATTGCTATATTCTGTTTTGTGTCTTTATCAATTTTTGTTGTTTTCAAATTTTTGTCAATAACATAAACTTCATTGTAGTCGCTGGAAAATCCCGTATCTTTTGAAGAAATATCGTTGGCAATCAAATAATCACAGCCCTTTTTTTGAATTTTTTCTTTTGCATATTCAAGCAGGTTATTACTTTCAGCACAAAAACCGATAATCTGCTGGGAGGCATTTTTCTTTTTGCACATTTCCTGCAATATATCGGGATTTTTGACAAGTTTTATTGTTAGTTCATCATTGTTTTCTTTTTTTATTTTTAAATTTTCACAGATTTCCGGTTTATAATCCGCAACCGCAGCAGTCATTACTAAGATGTCTGCGTTTTTTTGAAGGAACTCATCTGATACAGCGTGAAACATTTCCTGTGCGCTCTTTACATCAACAGTGCGGTAGGACCTGTTTAAAGGAAACGTTTTTATTAAGGTTACATCAGCTCCGTAAGCAGCTGCCGCATCTGCAATAGCAGTACCCATTTTTCCGGAACTGTAATTTCCTATGTATCTGACAGGATCAATATTCTCTTTTGTTCCTCCTGCCGTTACAACTATCTTTTTGCCTTTTAAAACAGAATTTTGTTGAAAATAATCTTCAATGCATTTGTAAATTCTATCTATTTCAGCGAGCCGCCCTACTCCGTTTGTTCCGCAGGCAAGGAAACCCGTATCCGGTTCTATTATTTTTACACCTGTTATTTTTAATGTTTCTATATTTTTTTGAACCGCAATATTGTTATACATACCGGTGTTCATTGCAGGGGCAACAAACAATTGTTTTTGAAATGCGCAGGCAAGAGAAGTCAAAAGGTTATCGCATAGTCCGTTTGCTATTTTGCCTATTGTATTTGCGGATGCGGGTGCAATAACAAAAACATCTGCCCAGTCACAAAGTGCAATGTGTTCGGGCTTTCGGTCTTTCGTATTAAACTGTTCCGTATATATTTGTTCTTGTGAAAGAGTGGACAGCGTAAGCTCCGTAACAAAATTCAGGGCATTTGGCGTGGCAGTGACTTTTACATTTGCTCCGTTTTTTTTAAACAGTCTGATTAACCCGCAGATTTTGTATGCTGCGATTCCGCCTGTTATTCCTATTAAGATGTTTTTGTCCTTTAACAAATTAATCTCTTTCTTTTTTGTTTAAAACATTCTGACTGCTTTTCGTACTTTTTTCAAAACTTCATCGGCAGCTTCCTGTGCTTTTTTATCACCTTTTTTGATAATCTCGTCTACGAGTTCCGGATGCTGTTCATAATATTTTCTTCTTTCTCTTATAGGACGAAGTTCTTCATTTATCAGAGCAGCAAGCTCTCGTTTGCAGTCAACGCAGCCTCTCTTTCCTGCAATACATTCCTGCTGAACTTTTTTGATTTGTTCTTCTGTTGCGAAGGCTTTCCAGTATTCAAAAGCAACTTCACAATTATCAGGGTTGCCGGGATCATCTTTTCTTGCCCTGCTTCTGTCAGTAATAGCCTGCATGATTTTCTTTTGGGTTGTCTGTTCATCATCAGAAATTTTTATATCATTTTGGAAAGATTTTCCCATTTTTTGTCCGTCTACACCTTTGAGCATAGGAATATTTGTCAAAAGCGGTTTTGATTCTTTGAACAAATCTGTTTTGTAGATATTGTTAAAACGTCTTGCGATATCTCTGGTAATTTCAATATGAGCAACCTGATCTATTCCCACTGGGACATAATCAACATTGAAAGATAAAATATCTGCTGACATCAAAACCGGATATCCCAAAAATCCGTATGATACATTTGATTTTGAATCCCCTTCATCGGTTCTTATCATTTTAACAAGGTCTTTTAGCGTAGGATCTCTTTCAACCCAGTTTTGCGGGGTAATCATACTCAAATAAATATGAAGTTCCGCTGTCTGCGGAAGATGTGATTGAATATATATGGCTGCCTTGTCAGGGTCAATTCCTGCCGCCAGCCAATCCAAAACGACATTTCTTGTGTCTTCAATGAGGTTTTCAGTGCAGTTGAATTTTGTTGTTAATGCGTGCCAATCAGCAACAAAGAAAAAACATTCATATTCATCTTGAAGTTTTACCATATTCTTCAAAACACCAAGATAGTGCCCGAGGTGTAATCTTCCGGTCGGTCTCATTCCCGTCATGATGCGTTTTTTTGTCTGCTGTTCGCTCATTTGAGTCTCCTAATATCTAATCTAGTATCGCAGTTGCTGCCGGCTGACCGCAGCCAGCGCCTGCTCACCTTTTCAATGTGTTCTCACCTGCACTTAACTTCGTTAAGCTTCGGAGACAGGCTCACTCGCTTCACTTTGTTCAGCGGTTCGCTTTGTCCAAAAATTCGTTCACGTCTTCCTCTCATAAAACCTGACTTTTAGTCAGCTTTTATTCGGCAGAGTGCTCCTTATCACGAATTTTTCTCGAACAATATCTGTCACTTTAGTAAAGTTATTATATAACAGACCATTTTTAAAAACTACATGAGGCAATTTTCCTGATTTCTTACAAATTTAAAGTTTGTTTAAGAATTAGTCCGATATTGAAAAAAAAGATACAATGTATTTATCGTTGAGTATATTTAATAAAAATTGGAATAATAATGAAAAAATTGTTTAACTTTTTTAAGTTTATGAGTGTTTTGCTCATTACTTTTTGCACTAACTCTGCCGTACATGCAGCAGTAGCGTTTCCTACGATTACTGTCGGAATGAATCAGGCAAATACACCTCAGGAGTTTACACAGGGTGTCCAGATTCTTGTTATTTTGACAATACTGACGCTTGCTCCAAGTATATTTATAATGTGCACGGCATTTATCAGAATAATCATTGTGCTTGCACTGACGAGGCAGGCAATCGGAACAACAACTCTTCCGCCTAACCAGGTTTTGGCAGGATTGGCTTTGATTTTGACTTTTTTTGTAATGGCGCCTACATTCAATAAAATGAATGAAACAGCTATACAGCCTTATATGAGAAACGAGATAACACAGCAGGTTGCACTGGATAAAGCAATCTTGCCGCTTCGTGAATTCATGATTCAACATACGGATGAAAAAGAACTCGGACTGTTTTTGAGTATGGGAAAAATAGAAAAACCGAAAAACTGGCAGGATGTTCCGACTTATACACTGCTTCCCGCTTATGTTTTGAGTGAGTTAAAAACAGCATTCAAGATAGGTTTTGTTATATTTTTGCCGTTTCTTGTAATAGACATTGTCGTTGCAAGTATTCTCGTTTCAATGGGTATGTTATTCCTGCCGCCGACTACAGTGGCAATGCCGTTTAAGCTGATTTTGTTTGTAATGATAGACGGATGGTACCTTATTACAAAAACCCTGCTTGAGGGATTTATTACATAACTAAAGGAAAAGTTTGATAATGGAAGATTCAGTATTTTTGACACTGACACAAAATGTTTTGATATTGACACTGATTTTGTCTACACCCGTACTTATAATAAGCATGGTTGTCGGTCTTGTAATCAGTATATTTCAGGCTGTAACTCAAATTCAGGAATCAACATTGACCTTTGTTCCCAAGATTATTGCGGGAATTCTCACTATGATTATACTTTTGCCGTGGATGCTGAATATGTTTATGTCAAGAGTTAATGAAATGTTTGAGTATGTGCAGACGATGATAAAGTAGCGGGGGAGAAAAGACTTGCAGCCGGATTTGTTGACATTGTTATCTCCCGCAAACATAATGATTTTTATTATTATTTTTACCAGAATAAGCGGTATGCTTTTTTCCATGCCATTGATTTCAACGTATCCTATTCCCCAGCAGATTAAAGTTTGGCTGTGTGCTCTTGTCGCTTTTATCTTGTTCCCGATGGTTGCATCAACAGGACATTTTGCTGTCCCGCAGAGTATTCCTGAATTGGCAATTTATCTTTTGAGGGAGTTTTCAATAGGATATGTAATCGGCTTTTGTGCATCATTTTTGTTTGCTGCAGTGCAGATAGGCGGTGAATTCATCAGTATACAAATAGGAGTGTCTATGAGCCAGGTGCTGGATCCTGCAACCGGACAGCAGACACAGGTGTTGTCACAGATGTATACTTATCTTGCCACAATGGTATTTATAGGCTTAAATGCACATCAATGGCTTTTTGCCGCTTTGTACAAGAGTTTTCAGAGCCTGCCTCCGGGCGTGGATTTTATATACAGTGCGGATCTGGTTTCTCAGGTTTTGCATATGAGTTCATCGGTTTTTACTATCGGTATAAGCATGATTTTACCTATATTCTGTGTTATGTTTGTATCAGAGGTGTTGATGGGATTTATGTCAAAAATGATGCCGCAAATGAATATATTTATGGTTGCAATACCGTTAAAAATATATGTCGGGTTGATTTTGATGCTGATGTTCCTGTCACCGACCGTGACATATCTTATTACGGTTACACAAAATTACCTGAAGGGTATTTTGAACATGTTTGGCTAAAACAGGGGGAGTAAATGGCAGACGAAAGAACGGAAGAGGCGACCCCCAAGCGGCGGGAGGACGAACGAAAAAAAGGGAATATTCCTCGAAGTCAGGATATGACGGCAGCATTGACGGTTACTGCCGGTGTTGGTCTGCTTTTTGCTTTTTCCTCTTCAATACTCGAAAAGCTAAAAAACCTTTTGTACTATACCTGTACACATCTGAATCCCGATGAGATTGAGGTAAATGATATTATTACTATATTTGCGCCATATGCAAAAATTACGGGTGAAATTCTTCTTCCTTTCTTGATAGGTCTGGCTGCAGTGACTGCAATCATAATGAGGCTTCAAGTCGGTGCTTTGTTTGCAACGGAAAAAATTAAGCCCAAAATGGACAAATTAACACCAAGCAGCATGCTGAAAGGGTTGAAAAGAATAATGAACCCGTTTGAGCCGAGAAACATGCTCGAAATAGGAAAATCTGTTTTAAAAATGGCTATTGTCGGCTATTGCGGTTTTTCTGCCGTTAACGGAAGAAAAGATGAATTGCTTGGACTCCTTGGTATGGATGTTCCTACTGCTTTTGCGGTGCTTGCAAGTATTTTGACTCAGATGATTATTAATATTTGTGTTGCAATGCTGATTATAGGCTTTATTGATAAGAAATATCAAGACTATGAATATAACAAATCCATTAAAATGACAAAACAGGAAATTAAAGATGAATGGAAGAACATGGAAGGGGATCCTGTTATCAAGTCAAAAATCAAATCCGCACAGATGCAGTTTATGAAACAGAAGATGATGAGCGCTGTCCCTAATGCGGATGTTGTTGTTGCAAACCCCACTCATTTTTCTGTTGCTCTTAAATATGATAAAGATATTGCCCCGGCTCCTGTTGTTGTTGCAAAAGGTGTGGATTATATGGCATTTAAAATCCGTGAAATAGCAAAGGCAAACGGTGTTCCTATCGTTGAAAACAAACCTCTTGCCCGCTCTTTATATAAACTTGTTCAGGTTGATCAGGTTATTCCTGCAGAGTTGTACGTAGCGGTTGCGGAAATTTTGGCATTTGTTTACGGCAAAGACGGTCCTCCAAAGATGAGAATAAACAACCCGAATGCGATGCCGAAAAGATAAAAATGCGTAATATAATTAAATATTCCCTGAAAAATAATTTTCTTTGCTCTATAATCATTGTATAGAGAAATTTAAAGACTATTCAGGGGAAGATAAATTATGTCCAAAAAAGAGACTCAAAAGAAAATTAAAGTTGCATTTCCTCATATGGGAAATATATATGTCGCATGGGGTTCTGCATTGAGAAGACTTGGCGTGGAGCCGTACATTCCGCCATACTCCAGCAAAAGAACGTTGTCTCTTGGTACAAAAAACAGCCCTGAGTCCATTTGTCTTCCTTATAAACTGATTTTGGGCAACTTTATTGAAGCAATTGAAGGCGGTGCAGATTATGTGGCGATGATTTCTTCTCCGGGAATTTGCCGTCTTGGTGAATATGGCGCCGGTATTCAAAATACTCTTGAGGATATGGGCTATCATGCGAATTACATTGAACTTCAATTGTATGACGGCATAAAGGGTATGTTCAGATTTTTAAATGAACTTACTGGTATCAAAAACCCTATTACTATTTTAAGAGCGATTATTTTTGCATTCAGAAAGGTTTTTGCAACGGACAGAATGGAAAATATGCTTTCGTTCTACAGAGCAAGAGAAATCAAAGTTGGTGATGCTGAAAAAGCTTTTAGAAAGGGAATGAAGCTTATTTATGAAGCAAATCACTACAGAGAACTTAAAAAGGCTGAAAAACAGGCAAAAGCGTTGATGAAAGAAGTTAAAATTGATCCTGACAGAGATGTTTTGCATGTTGATTTGACCGGTGAGATATATATGGTTCAGGATCCTTTTTCCAACCAGAATATCGAAAGAGAACTCGGAAAAATGGGTGTTGAAACAAGAAGAACGCTCACTATTTCAAGCTTTTTGAGAGATGCAATTATTCCAAAGATGTTTGTAAAAGGCGAAACTCACCTTGAACGTGCTTTCAGACTGGCAAAGCCGTATCTCAGAAGAGATATTGGAGGAGATTCTCTGGAGTGTGTATCTGATATCATTTTTGCAAATGAAAAAGGTAAGGATGGTATTATCCATATTAGTCCGTTTACGTGTATGCCGGAAATAATGTCACAAAACTTCTTTCCCGCTATGAGGGAAAATTGTGAAATTCCGATTTTGCCGTTGATTATGGATGAACAAACGGGAAAAGCCGGATATATTACCCGTCTTGAGGCATTTGTTGACTTAATGAGAAGACGCAAGAGAAGAAAAGAACAACAAAAGAGCAAATCAGATGCTTCTGCTGTCTCTGCAGTAAAATAAAAACACATAAAAAAAACGGTTTAATCGTAATGACTAAACCGTTGGAATGAAAATTACTTTTGCATTCCCCGTCTAATGTGAAGTGTGTGAAGTGTGAAGTAAGTAAGTAATGAAGTAAATGAAGTGTATGTGTTTTAAATCTCTTTTATTATTCCTCTGTGTGGTAGTTTAACCGTTTGTGGTTTGTTTTTTATCTCTTTATATCTCTCGTACTTATATAAACAATTCTTTTTATAAAAAATTGCCATATTGAGGTTATAAAAAGTATATATCTGTAACATAACTTAACACATGTTCTCAAAACCCTTATATATCAAGAAATTTTAAACGGACTAAATCGGTATGCGTTCACTGATTTATCAAGAATTTTGCATTTTGCTGTCAGCAAAAAGAGAAAAATAAATTTTCAAAGACGAGTTTGGGTTTTATGTATGCTTCCAGCTGTTTTTTTGCATGTTGAATTTTTAAAATATCATTTTTTATTTTTTGAACAAGAACCTTGTTTTCAATATTGGATTTTATCAACTGTGCAAAATAATATTCAATACAGTCCAATATATATTCCGGATCATAATCTTTTTCGTTCATTGCCGTTTCCAGATTTTGTACGATGTTTATGACTTCGCCTTTTTTTATTGAAGGGTAGTCGGCAATTATTGAGGTTAAGAACGTTGTGTCATAATTTTGTGCTTTATATGCGGGAACATAAAAACATTGAGAGCGGGAGATTATGGTTTCCATAATGTCCTCTTTGTCTTCAGTGAGGAAGATAAAGAGTGTTTTTTCGGGAGGTTCTTCAATGGATTTGAGTAAGGAGTTAGGCGCTTCTCCATCCAGTACTTTTCTGTTTAAAGGATATGGCAGCCAAACCTCCTGCGGAAATTTGAATTTTAAATCGCTGAACTCATCCAGGTGCTTTTTTTGTATAAGCGAAGGTTCTTTTAGTTCTGAATCACAGAAAATAAAAACCCTGTAGTAGTCAGATGAATTAACAAGACTGTTGTTTATCATAAGAGTCTGTTTTATAGAGATAACTTTACTTGATGTATCATCTGAGGGTTTGTTATCATTTTTTGTTATTGTCAAAACCGCCGGATGCTGGTTGTTGCGTATCCAGTTGCAATTTATGCAGTCGCAGTCGTAGGCCCCTTCTTTTTGGCAATTGAGCAGTCTGGCAAGTTCTAAAGAAAGATAGTACTGGGCGAAGGTATCCTGCCCGTAAAGAACAATTGATTGTGCAAAACTGCGTTTTTCGTTTTTTAGTGCGGCTTCAAAGTAATTCGTAAAGTATTCAAATTTTCTTTTAAAAATCGGATGAAACATAACTCTCCTAATTAAGCAAAGCAATTTCTACAGGAAGTTCATAAAATGCCATTTCTCCCGTTTTTACTCTGTATTCAGCTTCTAAAAGATTTTTTCTGATTTGTATTATTCTGTCCATTGGCACTTTTTTGAGCTTTTCAAGATGTTTTTTTACAATAAATTCCGGCAAATGATTTTTTACGGCAATTTCAAACGGTGTTTTGCTTATGGAATCTACTTTTATTCCTGCCATTTTCGAAAAATTTGTCTGTAATACAGACAGTATTTCAAGATAGTGTTTGTTTGTGCATAGCTTTTGAAACTCCAGCATAGCTTTATCTTTTTGTCCTTCAAGTATGTAGTCTGTCAAAACAAAAATATCCTCAGTTGAAGTGCAGACATTTTGAATATCTTCTTTCTTTACGGATTTTGAAGGGTATATAGAAAGTTTTAATTTTTCAAGTTCCGTATCAATCACACGCAGGTTTGAACCCAGTCTGTCTATCAAGAATTTGATGACATCTGCCGGAATAATTAAATCTTTTTTCTTTGCTTGTTTTTGAATCCAGCCGGGGAGTTCTTTGCTGTAAGGCTTCCATTGAGGAAACTCTACCGTGGATGCGTATTTTGAAATGATTTTGAATATTTTTCTTCTTGTATCAATTTTCTTTGCAGAGTCTCTGTCAATTTTGCAGACAAAAACAATGTTAAGTGTATCCGGTACTATTTGAAGAGCCTCTTCTATGAGTTTCAGCTCTTTGTCTTCAAAATTTATTTTACCTTTTATATCAAAAAAATATTTTTCACAATTTATAACGGCGAGAATACTTCCGAACATCAATGACGGTGTCCTTAGTATATCAAGGAGTTCTATGTACTTCGGATTGTCATATACACGATAATTTGTGGATAAAAAAGCTTTGTCCACAAGTTTGTTTTTGAGCTTATTTATCTCTTCTTCAATTAAAAAATCTTCCTGTCCATGATAAAAGTAGAGCATGATTATATTGTAACATACACGAACTATGACTTTTGCTTTATTTCTGTTTTTAGCTATTAAAAAAAGAGGTTAGATAAGTACTAACCTCTTTTTTGTTGGCAGCGTGACATTATGCTGCTTTCTTTTTGAGTAATTCCTGAAGTTTTTCTTTTATTTCCGCAACAAAAGCTATTTTCTCTTCCAGAACTGTTTTGATTGCTTCTTTTTTGTCCTTTCTTGAGAATTTGTCACCAAGTGATTTTTTTGCTTCATTGATTTTTGCTTTAATTAAAGATTTTACTTCTTTAAAATTTCCAACGAATTCCTTAATCCAATTCCACGCCCTTTTAAATACGTTTTTTGTATATGGTGCTTTGCTTTTTGCGAAATCTCTGACTTTGGCAAATTCATCACCGACTTTGGAAAGATCGATATTTGCTTTTGTCGTTTGTTTGACAACTTTTCTTCCTATATTTGTCAGGTTTCCTACGACTCTTGTTACTTTAAACATAATTTATTTCCTTATTTTACTTTCAAAAGTTCATTGAGTTCTTTTGCCATTTTATCAATGCCGGAATTTGTTCTGATGTTGTCCACAATCATATCGGCAGTGTTTTTTTGATGTTTTATTCCAAATGTTTTTCCGAGTGTCTTTTTCAAATTTGCGATAGGTGCTTTAATTCTGTCACAAATTTCTTTAAAATTCGCTGCAAATTCTTTTACCCAAGCGATTGCTCTTTTGAAAGCATTTTTTTGATAAGGTGTTTTTTTCAATTGCGTCTCTGCCATTGTACGAAATGAGTCTGATGCATTTTGCAGATTAATTTTATTTTTTGCAATATTTTTTACGGTATTGAGTTTTACGTTTGTCATTTTTACAGCTAGTCTTGCAATTTTAAACATTTGATAACTTCCTTTCACACTTGTTATGGTTATTTTTGCAAAGTCTTCTCAAATATAAAAATTGCCATATTTATATAAAAAGTTAAAGATTTGTTACACAAACCGTTTTTTATTTTAATTATAATTACCGTATGGAAAGTAAAAATTGTGTGAAAAAGGTTTATGTCGAAACAATGGGCTGTCAGATGAACAAGTCTGACACGGAGAGGATACTTGGTATGCTCTCTCATTTTGGGTATGAAGAAACACAAGAACCAAAAGAGGCTGATCTTTTGATAATTAATACCTGTTCAATAAGACAGCTTTCTGCGGACAAAGCATATAGTGCTGTCGGTGTGTGGGGCAAATGGAAAGATGAAGAAAAGAAAAAGGAATTAGCCCAAAAACCTTTTAGAAATATAAAAATAGCTTTTTGCGGATGTGTCGCACAGCAGGATAAAGAAAAACTGCTCAAGAGATTTCCGTTTATTGACCTTGTGTTTGGTACAAACAATGTGTATGAACTTCCATACTTAATTGAGCGTATAAACAACGGTGAAAGAGTCTGTGCAACAAATGAGACACCCAAAAAATTTACAGACGGAGAAGAAGAGGCAAAGTATGATATAAAAAGAGCCAAAAGCCTCAATGCCTGGATTCCGATAATGGAGGGGTGCAACAATTTTTGTACGTATTGCATTGTTCCTTTTACAAGGGGAAGAGAAAGAAGCAGAAAACCTGCCGAGATTATGGAAGAAGCTAAAAAGGCAATAAAAGACGGCTTTAAGGAAATTACACTTCTCGGACAAAATGTGGACAGCTACGGAAAAACTCTTGATCCAAACAAAGATTATGACGGCAGAGATGTTACACTTGCAAACCTTTTGAGAGATTTGAACAAAATTGACGGCAAATTCAGAATTAGATTTGTCACATCTTATCCTACTGATATAACCGATGATTTAATTGCTGCGGTAAAAGAATGTGATAAAGTCTGTGAGTTCTTTCATATTCCTATGCAATCAGGCAATACGGATGTTCTTAGAGCAATGAACAGACGCTATACAAGAGAAGAATACGGTGAAATTGTTCAAAAAATCAGAAAAACTTTTCAAAATGTGGCAATTACATCGGACTTTATTGCAGGATTTCCCGGAGAAACAGAAGAACAATTTAATGATACTTTGACTGCGATAGATGAGTTTGAACTGGACTATTCAAATACAGCGGCATACTCGCCTCGAGTAAAAACAAAAGCTGCAAAATGGACAGACAAATTTATTGACGAAGAAACAAAATCGGACAGACTTGCCAGATTAAATGAGAAAAACAGAGAAGCCTGTTTAAAATCCAATGAAAAATGTGTGGGCAGAGTGTTTGAAATTCTTGTTGAATCTTATGAGGAAAAAAACGGTGATATTATTCTTGCGGGGCGTGCCGAAAATAATAAAATAGTCCATTTCAAAGGAGACAAAAATCTAGTAGGACAATTTGTTAATGTAAAAATTACTTCAGCCAGCACTTGGCATTTGAGAGGCGAGTTGGCTTAAAGCTTATATCAGGAGTTTTTATGATAAAAAAAATTGTATTATCAATTGTTATGAGTCTTGGTCTTTCAACTGCGGTTTTTGCAATGAAAGTTACTGATGAATATATAGTGACTTCAAAAACGCCTTACAAAGTAGAATTTCGAAAAGTTTTTGACGGGCAAGCTGTTTCTTTGAAATCCGGAAAAACTCTTTTTACTGCAAGGCTTTCCGGAATAATTTGCAATGAAGATCGCAATAGATATGAAATTTGGAAAAGTTCTGCAGGACAAAAATATTCAGTTGAATATAAAAATATAAGAAAAACAAGCAATGATGTCTATTATGTATATCCGGGTCAGTATAATAATGCAAAAGATTATTTAAAAAAACTTTTAGAGGCAAATGAAAATAATTTGTATTTGCAGCAGCAGGGCAGAGGATATGCTTTTTCTGTTGTGGGTGAATTGTTTATCGGGAACAAGAGCGTAAACAAACTTCTTGTCGAAAAAGGTTTTTGCCGTCCTATTGAATAATGTCTTTCAATAATTTATACTTTTATTTGTAAAAAACAGTTTTTCAAGGAGAGTTTTTATGGCTATGCGATTTGATGCGGGTGAGATTATTACGGCAATGATTACGCCGATGGATAAGGACAGAAAAGTTGACTATAAAGCTCTTGAAAAACTTGTTAATCACCTTATAGAAACGGGTTCCGATGCAATTCTCGTAGCGGGTACAACCGGAGAATCCCCGACACTTACACATGATGAAGAAGTTGAAATTTTCAAATTTGTAAAAAAAGCAGCGAACAACAGATGTAAGCTGATAATGGGAGCCGGTTCCAATTGTACACAAACAGCTGTGATGGCAACAAACAATGCCAAAGAATGCAATGCCGATGCTATTCTGTCTGTTGTCCCTTATTACAACAAACCTTCTCAAAAAGGATTATTGGAGCATTTTGGAACAATTGCAGAGTCAACGGATTTGCCGATTCTTTTATACAACATTCCGGGCAGAACAGGTATAACAATGAAACCGGAGACAATTGCGCAACTGGCGGAAAAGCATAAAAATATTTTTGCAGTAAAACAAAGTCTGCCGGATATGGATATTATTACAGAAACAAGAAGACTTTGTCCGTCTGATTTTGTTATTTACTCGGGAGATGACAGCCTTACCTTGCCGATGGTATCAGTTGGCGCTCATGGTGTGATTTCTGTTGCTTCTCATATTATCGGCAAACAGATGAAAGAAATGCTTTCATCATTTAAAAACGGAAATGTTCAAATAGCTACCGAACTTCATTTAAAACTGTACCCGTTGTTTAAAAAGATTTTTATGGCTCCAAATCCTGTTCCTGTTAAAGAATGCCTCAAGAGAATGGGTATTACGGAAAATTACGTCCGCCGCCCGCTGGTTGAGCTGGATGAGGCAGAAAGAAAAGAACTTTATTCTGTTTTGGAACAGTATATATAGATATTAGTGTCCTGCGTGGATTAAAAATCTGAAATATATATAAATTGAACTCATAACAAGAGATACAAATGTTATGAGAACACCGTATTTCAAATATTTCATAAAGGAAATAGGCTTTCCGTGTGCAGCTGCAGTTTCAGAAACAATAACGTTAGCTGCAGCACCTATTATTGTCATGTTTCCTCCAAGGCAAGCTCCCAGTGATAAACACCACCATAGAGGGTGTGCATATGCCGCACCTTCGACCAGTTGTATTTGATAAATCATAGGTGCCATTGTTGCTGTATACGGAATATTGTCCACGAATCCGGACAATATTCCTGATGCCCAGAGTATAAGCATTGCCATCGCAGACTCATTGCCGTTTGTTACATCCAGAATCCATTTTGCCATAATTGATATGCCGCCGGCAGCTTCAAAGCCTCCGATTATTATAAATAATCCGATAAAGAAAAATATAGTATTCCATTCAATACCGTTTAGCACTCTTTTGGGACTTTCAAAAATCATCAAAAAGCTGGCACCGGCAAGCGCAATTACGTATGATTCCATATGAATTATGTCATGTAAAACAAAACCCAAAATGACAAGTAAAAGAACAATTGATGACCGTATAGCAAGTTTTTTGTCTGTAATCGTGTGAGTGTTGTCAAGTTCGGCAACGGCTTCCATTTTTTCTTTTGATGCAACCAGATCTTTTCTGAAGCACAGCCAGAGAATGAACAATGTTACTATCATAATTAAAGCAACTATGTCTGTAAGTTCAAGTAAAAATGTCATAAATGTAAAACCTGCCTTGCTTCCGATAATGATGTTCGGAGGATCTCCTATCAGAGTAGCTGTTCCGCCGATATTTGAAGCAAGGATTTCTGTAATAAGATACGGAACAGGGTTTATATCCAGTTTCTTTGCGACAAGAAACGTAACAGGAACAACAAGAATGACAGTTGTTACGTTATCCAAAAAAGCTGAAGCAACTGCAGTGAAAAGTCCGAGTGCTATCAATATTTTTACGGGATGTCCTTTTGTCTTTTTCAAAAGACCGTTTGCAACCCAGGTAAAAATCCCGCTTTTGCTTGCAATGCTGACAATAATCATCATGCTTATTAAAAGAAAAATAACGTTAAAATCCACAAAATTTATGAAGTAATGCGGATCTATTACCGACTCATGCCCTTTTGATTGGGAAAGAAGTCCGAGCACCAAAGTCAGCGCTGCACCCAGCATTGCAACCGTAACTTTTGAGATTTTTTCCCAAGCAATAAATATATAAGCAACTACCAAAATAGTTGCAGATATAATAAGGGAATTGTTTTGTATAAAAGTTGATACTGTTTCCATTTAAACTCCTGAATAAAATACACCTAAAGATTTTAACATAATCAAAAAATTTCATACAGTATTTGTAATAAGGCTTTGTTTCTGTGATAATTGTATACACGGATAAGAATTTTTTAGAAAGCGAAGTATGGGATTATTAGAATTTTTTAAAGAGCCGGTGGCTGCAGAACCTATTCAAGATGAAGAAAAAATTAAAAAGACATATGCGCATTTCAGATTGAGAATGTTTTATTCCTGTTTTATAGGATATGCTATGTTTTATCTTTGTAAAAAGAATATAGCAGCTGCGCTTCCTTCAATGAGTAAAGAATTGGGTTATACAAACCTTGAACTCGGCGTTATAGGTAGTTCGCTTTATCTCACATATGCTATCGGTAAATTTGTGAACGGTATGATTGCCGATCGCTCCGATGTCAGAAAATTCTTGCCTACCGGCTTGATACTGGCTGGTTTGGCTAATATATGTTTTGCTTTGAGCTTTTTTGTTTTTACCCCCGGAAAATTCACATTTTTCGGTCTGCCAAGCGCTACTATTCTTTTGTGGGTTTTGGCGTTTTTCTGGGGATGTAACGGATGGTTCCAATCAATGGGCTTTCCTCCTGTTGCAAAAAGTTTGACATACTGGTTTTCAAACTCGGAAAGAGCTACAAAGTGGGCAATGTGGTCAACCTCTCACCAGACAGGTACATTTCTTGCCGTCATATTATCGGGCTTTTTGATTGCAAAATTCGGCTGGCAGGCTGCTTTTGTTATCCCGGGGATAATGGCTATACTTGTTGCTCTTTGGTTGTTTAATCGCCTCAGAGATAAACCGCAGACTATAGGGCTTCCTGATATTGAAGAATACAGAGAACCGGAAAAACAGCAAGAAACTGCAAAAGAACAGGACGAAGAAGACGGAATGTCTTATATCCAGATTCTTGTAAAAAATGTACTTACCAACAAGGCAATCTGGGCGCTGGCAATGGCATATGTTTTTGTTTATGTAATCAGATTTGGTACGGAAGACTGGATTATCAAATACCTCGTTGAGGCAAAAGACAATTCTCTTGAACTCGCTTCAATGAAACTTGCTTGTCTGCCGTTATTTGGCTTTTTCGGTACAATTTCTGCAGGTATTATTTCCGACAAAATTTTTAAAGGAGCAAGAGCTCCTATTAATGTTATATTCCTTGTCGGCGTAATTATTTGTATGACGGGTTTGTATTTTAACGGTACGGGTACAAACTTTATTGACAGTGCATTTCTTGCGTTAACAGGCAAAAACCTTGTTGATGTTATGAAAATAAACGGTTCCGGTGTTATAGATATCCTGTTGATAGGTTTTTCAGGGTTCTTTACATACGGACCTCAAATGCTCATAGGCGGGGTTTGTGCGATTGAATCAAGCTCAAAAAAGGTCGCATCTGCTGTTACAGGCTTTACCGGAACATTCGGATATGTTGGTGCAATGCTTTCCGGTCTGGGCACAGGCTTTGTAGTTGACAAATTCGGCTGGAACGGTGCACTTGCATTCTGGGGCTTGTCTGCATTTATTTGTGCGGCAATATGCCTTCCGATGTGCTTTAAAAAGAAATAATTTGATTTATGTATAAAAGAAAAATAACTTGTCTGATACTTTTGTTGTTTTATGTATTGGCAACTTCCGGCGCTTCTTATGCTGCAAAGTATTACAGATGCACAAAATTGGTTCAACCAAACAACGGTTCAAAAATCGTAAAAACAACATATGTCTGGGATGCCAAAATAGTTGAAGGTACGGAAGCGGATTGTAGAAAAACGTATACCTGCAGTTTTGACAAATCAATATGTGCAAAGCTGAAGCAAACTTATGAAAAACAGTATCAGGCATGTATGGCAAACAGAAAAATGGCGAGAGATGCTGTAAAATCCGGTAATTGCAAAGTTTTTTATAAATGATTATTTGAACAGCTTTGGAAAAACGATAATCAAGCCGTCGTCTTCTCTCCAGCGTATGTATCCGATTTTCGGTTTGTTATCCATATCAACAATGGTTACAAGCGCCCAGTTTCCGCTGATTTTGTTAAGCCGGATTGTTTTGATAAGGGTAAAACCTCCCAATTTTTGCGAACCCTCGTATGCGCCGCTGTATATTCCTCTTTGGCGATAGTCTATGTTTTTCATGTAATATAGTCCGTGTTTTTTTCCGTAATATGAATAAAACTCTCTAAGGCTCCAGAAATCATCCGGATTTTCCGGTTTTATCCATGCAGATTTGTTGTGAGTTTTATCATAGATTATCTTGTACCAAGCATCCTGTTCATCGATGACCATACAAAAAGCATAATTTTTTGAAGGAATAAGTGCCGCAAACAACTCTGACGGCTCTATTGTCGATTGCTGTAACTTTACTTCTGTATTGCTCCAGTTCACTATGTCTACAACCTGAGAATCATTTCTCGGATACAAATAAAGCACAAAGTATTTTGGCACCTGTAAAAAACCGATTGTTTCTTTGCTCAAAGCTCCGGTGTAATAGGGCATAACATCTGCAGAAACAGGAAGCATAAGGAATAATACAAAAATTGCTGCAAATATAATTTTTCTGATTAAGCATCTTTTCATACTACAAAAGTTATCATAAATCGGGCTATTTTTCAAAACGATGATAGCCTTTATTTGTGTGTTTTTAAAAATGATTAAGAAATGTAAAGCAATAGCGACCCAAAAAGGCAATTATTTAATAAGTAAATACTTTATATATATACGAGAGATAAATTAAGAGAGAAAAAGATTTTTTTAATACATACACACACTGACCTACCACACTAACCTACACACTTACTTACTTTACTTACACACGAGGAATCAAACAAGATTCGACGGGAAATTCATTAAGAATTTCCCTTTTTTTTTATTTATATGTTAGAAAACATATTTTTCAATCGTTTGACAAATGTAATCTTTTGATTTGTGATGGGGGATATGTTCATATATTTTCCTTTCTTTTTATTTTAACACTTTATGAGATGTTTTCAATGTTTACTGCCGCACTGTAGCCCACAATTCCCAGAGGTTTTTGTCTTTGTTGTATATTGCATTGTCAATAATGAGACGTGAACCTCTTTGTAATAACAGTTCTGCTTCAGATGCCCTTTCAACATTGTAACTTTCTATCATAGAACCTTTTGTTCCCTTTGGTACGGTCAAATGCCAGAATATTTTACCGGCGTAACGTTCTCCTGCCTTTTGAGTTGAAATTTAACTAAAGTTCGTTTTTAAAACTATGAAAATTTAATTAGAGAAATATATCTGTCACCGTCAGTTTGTTTGATATATCCGTTCATTTCAAGGTTTAACAGTATAACTGTAATGTCGGAAAAGCCCATATTCAGACTGCTGCACAGTTCATCTGTTGTGCTGCTTTGTCTTGCTATATATTCAAACACTTTTCTTTCATCTTCATTCAAATCGATTTGGAATGAAGATGCTGCTGTTTGGTTTGGAGCTGCTTTTACTTGCATTTCCCAGCCGAGTGCATCAAGAATATCCTGTGCTCTTGTGATTACTGCGGCACCGTTTTTTATAAGTTTGTATACACCTTCAGTGTTTGGATTGGTGAGCATACCCGGCATACACATAAGATCTCTGTTTTGTTCCAGACAGAAATTTGCACTTATTAAAGCACCGCTTTTTAGGGCTGCTTCTGCTACAAGTGTCCCTTTAGAAAGACCTGTTACTATCCTGTTTCGATGAGGAAATCGCCATGTCATAGGCTGAAAACTCGGCCAGTATTCACTAAATATCACACCGCCTTCGTTTTCTATGGTTTTGTACAACTCTTTGTTTTGGGATGGATAGACAAAATCAAATCCGCTTGCGATTACCCCGATTGTGCTCAATCCGTATTTTAAAGCTGCTTTGTGCGCACAAGTATCAATTCCTCTTGCCAGACCTGAAACTATGCACAGGTCAGTTCCCTTAAACTCGGAAATGATTTTTGTAAGTACTGTTTTTGCATTTTCACTTGCATTTCTGGAACCTACAATAGCTACTGTCCTGTCAAAGTTACATCTGGACAGGTCCCCTTTGTAAAATAGTGTCACAGGGCAGTTTGGAATTTGTTTTAAGAGGGAGGGAAAGTTTTTGTCCGTGAATGTTAAAAATTTTAGATTTTTTTCTTGAATATAATTAAGACACTCATCAGGGTCTGTTTTATCTCTTTCTGAGAGAAAGTCATTTATTTGTCTTTTTGTCAGATTTTCAATCTTTATAAGATCATTTGGACCTGCACACCAGGCTGATTTTATTGACCCGAAATGATCAAATACGGTTTTTATAAATCCGCTTCCGATTTTTTCAATAGAAGCAAATGCAAGCCAGTATTTTGAGACATCTTCTTCCATCTGTTGCCTTATTTTTCTTTATTGATTTTCTCTAAAATTATTTATATCTATAATTTTGTTTACTTCCTGGGGAACATAATATGGGCATGAGTTCCAAAGAATGGTATCCAGCGGCATTTCAGACTGGTTTTGTAGTACAAGTCTGTTGCAGTAACCTTTGACCATATTTGTTGAACCGTCCATTTTTAAATTAAAATAGCCGCAAGACTGGCATATCTTTATTCTGAAACCGTGTTCATTCAGCTTGTCAGAAACTTCTTTTAGCGCATCAACCATACGAATTTGAGAAGAAGAAGAGTATTTCTTCTTTTTAAATCTGAATACAGCTCTTACAAGTCCGCTTTCTGAAATTAAATCGAGTTTGCATGCAAGATTGTTTCTTCCGTCGGTTACACAAACATCAACCGTAGAGAGTTCTCTGTCTTCGTCTGACTTTTTGTTTGTAACCGCATTAATTATTGTTCCTATAACGGGGACATGGAAAAATATCTTGAGCAAAGAGTATAACGGATATAATAGGAGGTAGCCGATGTTTCCTCTTCCTATTTTTGACGTATATAATGAAGCCCCGAAAGCCAGAGCCAGAATTATACCCATTGAAAATACAAATGTGTAGTCAAAGAAGAAGTAATAATTGTATGTAAAAGCAAAAATGCTCCAGTAAATCAGCATTAAAAACCAGAAGTTTGGCGCAAGAATGCTCAGCAGGTATTCTCCGAATTTGAAATTGGATTTGAATATTAATCCGAGACAGTGCCAAACAAGAGAGAGTTTAAATGAAACGGACGGCTTTCTGTCATTGAAATTGTCTATTGATGTATATGTTTTAATAAGCGGGCAGAATTTTGGTATAAAACCGTTTCTGACAAGCAATGTTGTATACTTTAATTCACTGTTTATATCTTTAAAATCAACGCATTTGATTTTGTCCAGAACCTCTTTTCTGATGACAAAGATATCCGAATCAACTACTGTGGCAAGACCCATAAGCGATCTTCCGCAGTTGAAAATTCTGTCTATGTATGAATGATAGGTTGTTTTTATTCCGTTAAGCAGAGTTTTTGTTCTTGAAATGTAGTCTGTTGAACCGACAAGAACATTTTCACCGTAAAGGTTTGCATTTATTGATGCAAGAAAGTTTTCATCTATATATCTGTCAGCATTCAAAAATACAAAACCATCTACATTTTGATACGAAAGGAGTCCTTCTAAAAGCCAGGAAATTGCCTCATCTTTTCCTACGGGGGCATTTTCACCGACTCTCCATATTTTTGCTCCGCCTATAAACTCAAGAACATTAGAAGAATTATCTGTACAATGATCAAGTATAATGTGAGTTTGAAAATTGTCTTTTGGATAATTTTGTTTATTCAATGCCTCAAGGAGCGGAACAATCGTTGATTCATTGTTTCTTGCATATATGATTAAAATCATATTGTTTGGCGCAGCTGCAGCATTATATTTTTGTCTTTGCAAAAATCTTTTGGCTTTTGAGCTTTTGTATACGCAAACTGTGTAATAAAGTATGTAGATAATTACATATACAAAAAGTATTACCAGCAAATTCAGTAAAAAATTAACCATTTCTTTCCTCGTAGAGCCGTTTTTTATTTATTCTTTTTTCTATATACGGTTGTGGGGTGTGGCTCATCTATTTTTATATCTATGATTTTATAAAAAAAATATTCAAAAATCCAGCAAATAAGAAAAACTCGTACATAAGGACTAATTTATAAAACTTAATAAATAATATAAAATTATTAAACTATACAAAAAATATACCGATAATAAGAATGTAAATGCATTGCTAAAAGAGTTTATTTTTGAGGGTTGTATGATGGAAACAAAAAAAACACAACAGCAAAATCTGCCGGAACATTACTGTTCGATTATGCAGAAAGAAATTTTTGAACAACCGGGTGTTGTCAAAAATCTTTTGGAAAAATATACAGATGGGCTTGATGACATAAACATAGAGCTTCCTGAGAAAATAGACAATATAGTGATAGTTGCCAGCGGCTCTTCATACAATTGCGCCGCTATAGCTGCACCTTTGTTTATTGAATATGCTGATATTCCTTGTGAGTATGAATATTCAAGTGAATTTATCCTTCAGAAAAAACATTTTATCACTCCTGATTCTTTGTATATTTTTGTTTCTCAGTCAGGAGAAACGTCTGATACGCTGAATGCCCTTAAAGCAATAAAAAAAGAGGGTGTGAAAACAATGTGTATTACAAACGCAAAAGACTCTACCATGTGGAATCTTTGTGATTACAGAATTTTGTCTGATGCCGGAGAAGAAAAAAGCATCGCATCCACAAAGGCGCTGACAGCACAGATATTGTGCTCTATTCTTGTGTTGCTTAAAATCAAATCAAAAAAAGGCGAGGATATCTCAGGAAATTTGAATACTATGAGACGTCTGCCTGCGTACCTTGAAAGAATAAAAAATGATGCACAAAAAATCAAAACCGCAGCACAAGAAATTTCAAACTATCAGAACATATCTATTCTCGGTAATAAAAATTATTATCCCGTAGCAAAAGAAGGTGCGCTGAAAATTAAAGAGACTTGTTATCTAAACGTTATGGCATATCCGTTTGGAGAGTTTATGCACGGGCATGTCGCCGTCTTAAATCAAAAATCGGTAATAATTACAATAATTGATGAAGAAAATGCCGAGTTTGCCGTTAGAAATCTTCAAAAGATAAGAAATGATTATTCTCCAAAAATCATTTGTATTACCAGTGTTCAGGATGTTCAAGTCGGTGATTTGAATATTTACATAAAAACAAAAAGAAAACTAAAAGCTATTTTTGGTTCGCTTCTTACATTACAGCTTATTGCATGTGAACTCGCTTCTATATTGAAAAAAAATCCTGACCAGCCAAAGGGTCTGAAAAAAGTTGTAAAAGACTGATAGAATAGAAAAGACCGGATTGTTTGCCGGTCTTTTTTGATTTGGTAACCCAAATCTCCTCCCAATACATTTTTCTTTTTTTATGCAACTCATGTTTGAGTTGTTATTAAATATTAAATCACTGAACATGCTATTTGTGAAGGGATTTTTCAAGATTTAAAAGTAACATTTTTTTTACAATCATGGATATGCACACTACGACATGTTTTGCATGTTTTGACACTTAATTAATATTTGTTTACAAAACAGCGTTATGTTTGCATTTTGACGTAAAATCCGAAATGCTATTTCTTGATTTTAAATATTTTAAATTCTGAAGGATTAAGCTCTCCGAAGTGCATGCTGGTTTCCGGTTTTTCAAAAATTACTTCCTCGAATTTTCCTTCTCCTGTATCTCCGTCTTTGTAAACATACTCGGATACAATTGAATAGTCGCATGGCATTTGTACTGTTTTGTCAAACACTTTTGACCCTTCCTTTATGTAAGTATTTGAGAAACCGTCTCCCTGTGTTTCCGTCACTTTTTCTGTCGGCGCCTGATAGTTCGCAACAATTAACAAAGATTCTTTTAGAGGGTCTTTTGATATCATCCAGCTTACAAAACCATCATCGTCAAAGGCAATGATTTGTGCTTCTCCTTCTCTTGTAAGTCTGTTTTCAAGGGCAAATTTGTTTATCGCATTGAACTTGTTAAAGAATTTGTAATTCTTTTCTCTCGGCATAGAGACTTCCGCCCCGATTACACCTTCTATGCCAGTTTTTGTAAATGATTCATCTCCGTCAATAAACATAACGGGTCTTTGGGCATTTTTTCCACCGGGCAAAAACTTGTATTTGAACCATTTAAACAGTGCTCCGTCTTCACCGAGCTGTCCCGGATACTGGTCAATGTCTCTGAATTCACCGTCTTGATTGTTGTATATTTTCAAGATAGACAGAGGAGTTTTTGCTTTGCTGTCATTGTTGTATTGTTCAAGCTCTTGATTGTTGTTCACAATTTCCTGAGGTGTTTTGCAGAATTGAGAAATAATGTCATCACCCCACAGTACATCAAAAGCCATGTCCTGATGATATTCTTTGAAAAATCTGTCCCACAGCATATATTCTGCCAGTGTTGCAAAATGAGGTACAGTTTCTTTTAGCTCTCTGTTTGCTCTGCCCAGAACGGTTCTCGGCGCTCTGTAACTTATCGGAACACCGTCTTTTTCTGAAACCGCATCAACAACGTGATCTATATGATCAACTCTGAAACCGTCAAAGTTGTAGTCTTTTTGGAGTTTTTTAAGGTACTCAACATATCTGTCTATAACATTGTTGTTGTATTCACCTGTTTCAAGGTAAACAAAATAAAAAGGTGTCTGACAGTCAAGGTTTGCAAAGTGGGAAACATCTTCTCCCTTGTAATCAAAATGTTTGAATACGGGGTAATCTCCTGTTTCTGACATTCTGTCAAAGACAGGTACGCCTGCCGAGCACCATGCACCGCCCGGAGCCGGCCACAGACACTGGTTTATCAGTTCTTTTATAGTCTCGCCCTGCTTTTTTATGTCATCTTCTGTTGTGTCTTTTTGATCCTTAAGTTCATTGATCAGAGAAATTGTTTCTTTTGCTTTTTCATGCAGTGCTGTTTGGGCGGATTTTTTCAACATGTTTTCTGAAAGACTTTTTTTCTTGGGCGCTATTATTTCTTCAAATCTGTCATATATTGCCTGATAGTGCTCTGATAACGTATTTGAGCCGCTTCTCAATGTCTTCTTGTAAATATCTGCAACTATTCCGATATCTTCGACATCAAAGTCTCCATCTACTTTCAATTGTTCAATTGCCGTATCAACTTCTTTTTCAATGTCGGAGATTAGTGCATTTATGTCATACCATCTTGCAATTTCAGGGTTTGCAAGAACCATTTTTGAAAATCTGCCGGTCTGCGGTAAAACATCATAAATTACACAATGACCTGCGAGCTGTGCAAGTTTTACAAAAAATCTAACCTGATCTTTTGTATTGAGATGCAGTTTTTGGGTTATTTCTTTGTCTTCAAGGTTGGGACTTACTTCGCTGCTTACCGGAAGATATGCACAGCCGAATTCTCTCGGGTGAAAAGGGATAAGGTATATTGTTGTGCCTAGGATTTTGGCTTTTTCATTACCTGAAGGTAAAATCAAAACCTGTCTGAGCCAGTCAATAAGTTTACCCGGTTCTTGTGTTTTGTTTCCGTCTTTTAGTCCGGCAAGATTTATGAGTTTTATATTATGCTGTTCTCTTGCCAACCATTCGCCATTTGTGTAACCTGCTCTTTGTGCGGGAGAAATCAGGTTGTTTTCAAATTTGAATTCTCCGTCTTCATTCATTACCCCGCTTTTTTTCCATTTGATTTCAAGTCCGAATAAAATTTCTGCCGGAGTCAACTCTTCGAGTGCCTTAATATACGGATACGGCAAATATCCGTTTTCCTCGATTAGTTTTTGTAAAAAAGACATTCTCTCTTCATCTATTGAAGAGTAGTCATATAGTTCTTTGAGCTTTTTGTAAAGGTTATTTATTTCGCAATCTATATTTTGCTCTTTTTTTGAAAATTTTTCTTGTATTTTTTGCAAAAACGAACATTTTGAAAACATCTGAAACTCCATAATATTAATCAATAAACTCTGTTGACATATTAACATAAATAACATCTGATTAAAAACAAACAGACAGGTAATATTCTGAATAAATACAAAATTTTTTGTTTATATTATAATTAATATTATGTTCAGTATAGATAAGAAATACTCAACACCTCTTTTGGCCTTTCTGGTCAAACATTTTTATACATTTGAGAGCTGGTTTTACGATTGCAAAAATATAAATTTTCCAAAGGACAAGCCGGTAATTTTTGCACTGTGGCATGCTCATCAATGTGCATTGTATGCAAATGAAGACAGAGGTCATCTCAATGTAATGATATCTAAGTCAAATGACGGTGATATAATTGCTGCTGCTACACAACAAGTCGGTATCAAGGTTATCAGAGGCTCTCATAAGAGATCCGGAGCAGCCGCATCGCTTGCTATGATTGAAAAACTGGAACAGGGTGAAAATGCTGCAATTACTATAGACGGTCCCAGAGGACCAAAAGGTGTGGTGAAAGACGGCATAATAAATATTGCTAAACTTTCTCAAGTTCCGATTGTACCAATGACCTGGTATTCTCCCTCAAAATGGTGGTTAAAATTTAACACCTGGGATGAATTTCGTTTTCCGTTACTTGGTGTAAAAACAATTGCTATATATGGCGAGCCGATATATGTACCGTCTGATTGCTCAAAAGAGGAAACAGAACTTTACAGACAAAAACTGGAAACAGCTCTCAATGATTTGTACAAACAGGCGCAGGAAAATTTTAAAGAATTGAGAGAAGGGTAATAAAAGTCATTAAAAAAGAGGGGTAATGCCCCTCAAATTTATTTTTTATACCTTGATGTTATACAAGCCCCAGCATTTTTTTGTACCAGCTGAAAGTTTCAAGTTCCAGACCGTTGAATGTTGTTTTTAAGCATTGTTTTTTCAAGTAGGAATCAAATTCATCGTTAAATTTTGATTTAACTTCTTTTACTTCCTGTGATGCAGTTTTAGTAGACATAGCGCCTCCTTTTTAAAAGAATTGTGAGAAATATATGAAATCAACTTTCGCCTTATTGAGATAATTATATCACACTTTTGACATGTGTGCTACAAGATTTACTATAAATGTAAAACATGTAAAGGTAAACTTTTGCTAAAAATCAAGTATTTTTCAAAAAGGTTCTTTACAGTTCGTTACAGATTGTCAAAAAATAATGTATGATGCAGTTTTAATATGGTGTTTTGCGCTTTACGGCTCTCGCCAGCGCTCCGGGCGGGTGTATTCTGTCTCCTGCCGGAAGATCGCCGTATTTTTCTTTTATTCTTTGTATCAGATTCTTTTTTTCGGTATCCTTGTCAAAGAATAGTTTTGCATATACGCTTACACCGTCTTTGATAATTGGTTCTTGGGAGTCAGAAAAAATTTCTCCGTACTTCTTTAGAAAAGCACGATGTGCAATTGCATTCATCCCCAGAAAGTCTAACTCCTCCTGGACAGAACTTTCTCCGTCTTGGTCTTTTGCATGACCGGCTTCATGCAAAATAGCTTCGCCGATTGCGAGAATTACAGCAAAATCATTTGTCCCTCTGTATCTTTCATTGATTGTTATAATGTTTTTTCCAAAATCATATTGGGCATGGATGCCGGGTTCTGTTGTTTTGTCAAATATTATTCTTATATTCTTTTTTTTGATAAACTTCACTGCATCTGCACCGGATTTGTAAGGGACATTTACCCCTATATTTTTCAGGTATTTTATATCATCAGTATCGAATTTGAGTTCATTGAGCTCTATAAGTGCATTTTCTATGGCACGATCGTTGAGCCACGGCATCATCTCCAAAAATTCTGCATTGTGAATAAGAGAAGCATGTGTATCCGGTGAAGATGTCTTTGTGTTTTTTCTAAGCGGTGATGCAATATTAGAAAATACCGAAGATATTGGAGCTATAGACATTTTTAGTTACCATTGTCAATTGTATATTGCGGACTAACGGCAAGCCATCTGTATGATTCTGCACCTTCTGTTTCGGGAAGGTCAGAAACGAATGTTCCGCCGTATCTGCCTCTCAAAAAGCTTACATATCCTTGTTTTGAGAGGTTTTGGAGTGCTTTTCTTATGGTGTTGCTTGAAACGTCAAATTGTTCGGAAAGCGCTTCCATTGAAGGAAGTTTGTCTCCTATTTCATAATTCTGTGCAATATAATTTCTTATCAGATTTTCAATTTTTTGATAACTGTAAAAAGCCGCCTCATCCGCTTTTGCAAAAATTGAAGATGTAATTATTGAAACCTCATTTGTCGGCTGCAGGACATTTTCTCCTGGAATTTTCATTACCGTTGTTCCGTAACGTCCTCTTCTGACAAGAAGTGTTCCATCGTCAACCAGCCCTTTTAGTGCATCGTGGACTGTTTTTATGCTTACTTTCAAAATTTCCGAAAGTTCCATATGAGGAGGCATCTTGTCTCCGACTTTCAAATTATTTTTGATATATTCTTTCAAATCTTTTTCGACCTGTTCAACCAGTGTTTCTGAACTGAGGTCGCTTGAGCTCGTCAGAGCGTTTTCTTCTTGAGACAAAGAGGGGATTTTTTTCAATGTCCAGTTTGACTCGTTAGAACGAAAAGCTTTTGCTTCAATAATTCCCTGCGATCCGAGAAAATCAAGTGCCAGTCTTGTGGTGTTGGTTGAATTCCCGATTATTGAAGAGAGTGCTCTGGCGGAAGGCAGAGGTTCATTGATTTTTATTTTGTTGTCGAGTATGTATTTCTTTATCTGAGCAATTACTTTTTCTCTTTTTGATGATGCTTTTCTGATGATCGGGTTTGATGAATTTGTACTTCTGATGATTGTGCCTATACGTTGTTTTGACTCAAGCAAACCTGTATCTTCAACAAAGCGGATTGCGTTTTGAACTGTTCCTACACTGACACCAAGATAATAAGCCAGATCTGCTTTTTTGGGCAGCAGAGTGTTTTCTTCAATTTTTCCTTTTTTTACACCGGAGGTAATCCAGTCTGTAAGCCATCTTTTTATTACAGAGTCTTTTGATTCAAACGAGTTTTTAAAGTTTGGAATATCTTTTGGAAGTTCTGAAATTTCTATTCGTTTAAGTTCATTTTTTTCTATTTTTTCATATGATTCTTTTATATTTTTTGATGCAGTTTCACTTTTTTGCATATTTCCTAAGACCTCCAAGTGTATGTTTCATTATATCATAACAATAAATAAACAACAATGATTTTTTTGCTATTTACTTTTGTATAAATAAATAAAAATTTACACTTTATACAATAAGACGAAATACATCATCCAGCGGTTTTTTGGATTTTTGAGAATTGCTGTCGCAGCTGTCAGGATATCCGACTGTCAGTAGTGTAACGACACGGTCATCTTCCTTTAACCCCAATATTTTTCGAAAGTCATCCGATGCAACAAGAGGGGCACACATCCAGCAGGTTCCCAGTCCCAGTGCATGTGCACACAAAGACATGTTTTCTATTGCCGCTCCCATACTCAAGATAGATGAGCGATTGTCGTATTTTGAAAGCTGCTCTTTTGACATTCCGTTTTTTTCGAGAATAGAAAGCAGCGTAGACACTCTTTTCTTTTCAACTACAGCAAAAACTACGGGTGCTTTGTTGAAAAACATTGAGTAGTATTTATAACCGTTGATTTTGTTTTGGTCCTCTTCATTGTGCAGATGTTCTTTTATTTCATCATATTTGTTGTTTACAGCCTGCGCCATTTGTTCTTTTATTGCGTTATCGTATATGGCAATAAATTCCCAGTTTTGTGTATTAGTCGCACAGGGTGCCAGCCTGCCGGCATCAGCTATCTTTTTTATAGCCTCAAGAGGGGGTATTTCGTTTGTATATTTTCTGATAGTTTTTCTTGTGTAAATCACATCAAAAAAATCACAGCCATTTGAATCAAAAACCATGCGGAGAACTCCTAATGTCTAAATTTGTGCAAAGAAAACTATTGTTTGTTTTTATATTAATAATTTTTTCCGGTCTTGTAAATACCTGTTTTTCCAGAAACCTGCCGATAGACGGAGCAAAAGAGTGTTATGTACAAAAAGAGAACAAAGAGGATTTTGTTTTGTTTATTGTTGATTTTTCAAATAGTATGACCGAAAAACTTCACGGCACAAAAAAGATAAACATGGTTCTTGATACAATGCAGGAACTCTTGCCGAAGCTGCCGGATAATATGAGAGTGGGACTGCGTGTCTATGGTCATAAAAACAGTCTTTTGATGCCCGGGAGCGGCTGCAGGGCAAGTTCTCTGATTGTTCCTATGACAAAAGGTTCGTCAGCTGCAATTCAAGGGGCATTGTTTTCTTTAAAGCCGACAGGTCTTACACCTATAACCTACTCTCTTAAACAGGCAGTGAATTGTGATTTTGCGGGAGTTCCGGGTAAAAAGAGGATAATTCTTCTTACGGACGGCGGTGAAAACTGTGATGAAAGCCCGTGCGACTATGTTATGGAACTTCAAAAAACTCGTCGGGATATTTATATTGATGTAATTGCTTTCAATATATATGATCAAGAAGCCAATAATCAGTTAAAATGTACGGCTCTTGTGACAAACGGCAAATTTTACAGTGCGAATACGGCTGCGGAACTGATGAAAAGTCTTTCAAATTCTTTGAATATTTCAAAGGATGTTCAGGGGGTTATTATTACTCATTAAAACAGTGAAAGCTGATTGTCATTCGCTTTTGAAGTTTTTTGTTTTTTTTCGATGGGATTTGTAGTTTCGAGAATGTTTCTCAAAAATTTTGCTCTGTGCAAGTCTGTTGCACCGTAAGTTTTTATGGCGGCTATATGTTCTGCGCTGAGATAGCCTTTGTTCTTGTCCCAGCGGTACTGTGGATATTTGTTTGATAACTCTTCCATGAGCCTGTCTCTGCTGACTTTTGCAAGAATACTTGCTGCTGCAATGGCGGCTGATTTTGAATCTCCTTTAACAACTGTTGTCTGCGGACAGGAAAAGTTTTTTATTAATCTGTTTCCGTCTACAAGAATTTTTGCCTTTTTTCCGTTAATCTTTTTTATAATCGACTCACAGGATCTTTTCATGCAATCCAGAGATGTATTCAGTATGTTCATTTTGTCAATTTGTGCAACACTGCCCTCTTGAACGGAGCAGATACATTTTCCCTCTTTTTCAAGCGATTTTATTTGTTCAAAAAGCTCTTCTCTTTTCTTTTCGGTTAATTGTTTTGAGTCGTTAAGCACGGACAGTTTTTCAATAATCTCATTATCAATATCTGATACAAAGCAGACAGCTGCGGCAAAAACAGGACCGGCGCCCGGTCCTCTTCCCGCTTCATCCGTACCTATCAGAAATTCAAAGTCTTTTTTATTTGTACGGTCGAATTCAAAAAGTTCGTGTATTTTTGATTCCGCTTTATTCATCTTGTTTGTCCAAACTGTCCAGTGTGAATTTGCCTATACGACCCGCCCTGAAATCAGTTAAAATCATCACTGCTGTGCGGGATATATCCGGTTCCCCGTTTTTCACAATCCAGTTTCTGCTTTTTGCAATTGTGTCTAAAGAAGCTTCGTCAGTGAGTTTGTAGTATTCGCTCAACTGCCGGGGATATTTTCTTTTCAAAATTTCAAGCAGTTCTGCTGCAACCTCTTCATTTTCGTATGCATTTTCGCTGACAGAATTAACCATTGCAAGTTTACCTGCTTTTGTCTGATCGTCTTGTTTCAGCGGAATTATTCCGGGCGTATCAAGAAGATCTATCTTTGGATTTACTCTTACCCACTGCTGCTGCCTTGTTACACCTGCTTTTGCGCCGACTTTCGTTTTTCCTTTTTTTATCAGTTTATTGATAATACTGGATTTGCCGACATTTGGCATACCGACAACAATAACTCTTGCCGGTCTGGGCAGAAGCCCTTTTTCAACAAGTTTGTCTATTTTGGGCTTTGCAAGTTCTATTACCCTGTTTACGATTACAGATATATCATCATTTTTTGAAGCGCATGAGGCTATCACGGGAAAACCGGTACTCTCTGCAATTATTTTTTTCCACTCTTTTGTCTCATTTTCATCCGCAAGATCTGCCTTGTTCAGAATGATAAGTCTGGGCTTTTCTCCGAGAAGTTTTTTAATGTCGGGATATATAGAGCTTTGCGGGATTCTTGCATCCAAAACTTCAATGACAACATCAACAAGGTTTAAAAGTTCCTTGAGTTTCTTTTCTGCTTTTGCAATATGTCCGGGATACCAGTGGATGTGAGCCATATCTGCTCCTTTATTCTTCACTGAGGCTCAAAACAGCCATGAATGCTTCTTGCGGAACTTCTACTTTTCCGACCGCTTTCATACGTTTTTTGCCTCGTTTTTGTTTTTCAAGAAGTTTTCTTTTTCTTGAAATATCACCGCCGTAGCATTTGTCCAGAACGCTTTTTCTGAGAGCTTTTATGTTGGTTCTGGCGATAATTCTTCCTCCGACGGCTGCCTGAATAGGTACTTCAAACATTTGTCTCGGGATAATATCTTTGAGTTTTGCAGTGAGTTTTTGTCCGACGTAAAATGCATTGTCTTTGTGTACAATCGCACTAAGTGCATCAACAACTTCTCCCGCAAGCATTACATCGAGTTTAACCAGATCGGAACGTTTGTATTCTTTGAACTCATAGTCCATACTTGCATAGCCTTTTGTTCTTGATTTTAATTGGTCATAAAAATCAACGATAACCTCGCTCAAAGGCATTTCATATTCCAAATCCACACGCACTTTGTCAATGTAGTGCATGTTGATGAAAATACCCCGTTTTGACTGGCATAAATCCATAAGCGTTCCGACGTATTCGTTTGGTGTAATGATGTTTACTTTTACATACGGCTCTTCTATAAATTCTCTATACTGCGGATCCGGAAGATTTGCCGGATTGTCTATTTCAACTACGGTGCCGTCTGTTTTGTGTACTTTGTATACTACAGAAGGCGCTGTCGTTACAAGAGAGAGGTCATACTCTCTTTCCAGTCTTTCCTGGGCAATTTCCATATGAAGCATTCCCAAAAATCCGCACCTGAAACCGAATCCCAATGCAGATGATGTTTCCGGTTCAAATGTGATAGACGAGTCATTGAGCTTTAATTTTTCTAAAGATTCTTTTAAGTCTTGATAGTCTTCATTGTCTACGGGGTACAAGCCTGAAAAAACTACAGGAAGGGCTTCTTTGTATCCTGGCAGAGGCTCTTGCGCAGGTTTGTCGAAATGAGTTACCGTGTCGCCGACAAATCTTGTCAGTTCCTTAATGGAACATGCCATGTATCCGACATCGCCTGTATTGAGTTCTTGTACGGGTACTCTGTTTGGATTAAGATATCCGAGCTCTACAACTTCGTATTTGTTGCCGGATGCCATGAATTTTATGGAGTCGCCGACTTTTATATTTCCGTCCACTATTTTAAAAAAGCATAATGTACCCAGGTACGGATCATAAGCGCTGTCAAAAACCAGTGCACGAAGCGGTTTGTCTGAAGTATCTTTTGGAGCCGGCACATATTTTACTATTGCTTCAAGTATTTCTTCAATTCCTATTCCGGCTTTTGCGCTTGCCGGAATTGCGTGTTCGGAATCAATGCCGAGTATTTCTTCAATTTCTTCTTTTACTCTGTCAACATCAGCAGAAGGAAGGTCTATTTTGTTGATAACGGGAATTATTTCAAGGTTTTGATCTATTGCAAGATATGCATTGGCAAGAGTCTGTGCTTCAACCCCCTGTGTTGAATCAACTATAAGTAATGCTCCTTCGCACGCAGCCAGCGAACGTGACACTTCATAAGAAAAATCTACGTGTCCGGGGGTATCAATCAGATTGAGTTCATATTCCTGACCGTCTTTTGCCTTATATTTCATTCTTGCTGCATTAAGCTTGATTGTGATACCTCGTTCACGCTCAATATCCATTGAATCCAAGAGCTGATTTTGCATATCACGCTGAGCCACAGTTCCCGTATATTCCAAAAGTCGGTCGGCAAGCGTTGATTTGCCGTGGTCGATGTGTGCAATAATGCAAAAATTTCTTACTTTATCAATGTTTCTCTTACTGCTCATAGAGTAAGTATAAGCGAAAAATTTGATTTTGTAAAAATGATGCTATTTTACAATTTCTTCTAAAAGCTCATTGCATGATGAGACAACAACAGATGCATTGTGGGCAAGAAGAAAATCAGTATCTTTGTATCCCCAGTTTACACTTATGCAGTCAATGCCTGCATTTTTTGCAGTTTGAATATCGACTTCGGAATCTCCGATATAGACACATTCTTCGGGTTTTGCGCAAAAGTATTTCATTACTGCAAGAACGCTGTCAGGTGCGGGCTTTTTTCTTATATTTGATGATTCGCCTGCAGCAGTGTCTACGAGGTTTGAAAAATAGTGGCTGCACAGTTCTTTTACTGCCGCATCAAATTTGTTTGAAACGACTGCGATATGTATTTTTCTGTTTTTTAATTCTTCAAGCATTTCCAAAACACCGTCAAAGGGGCGTGTTTTGTTGTACATATTTTCTTTGTAATGACTTTTGAAAGTTTCAAGGCATTGTCTAAAATCAGGATTTTCCGCTCCCAGCGGCATTGCTCTTTCAATAAGTTTGTATACACCGTTGCCGACGTATTCACGTACTTGTTCAATTGTGCATTTTGAATAGTTGAATTTTTCAAGAGCATAATTTGTACTGTCGGTTAAGTCTTCAAGCGTGTATAGCAAAGTTCCGTCTAAATCAAATATTGCCGTTGTTTTCATAATATTAAGTCCGATTTTCTTGTTTGTATTTTAGCAGTTTGTTTACAAGTTCAATTCTGCCTCTGACATTAAATAGTTTGTAAATCAACCACAATCTTTTTTTGATTGTATCCGGACTATACCCCATTTTTTCTGCAATTTCAATATTTGAAAGTCCCTTTTTTACACATTTTATTATTGTTTTTTGTTCCTCACTCAACTGCATTTTTTCCCCTTGTTTCTCTTACTCTTTTCAAAAGCCCGTCGAATATATTAATTCTGCAAATATCAATATGACTGCAGTGTTTTGCTTTTTTGTCATAGCGGTATTTGCAAAGAGTGCATATCTCATTTTCAATCATTGAATCAATTGCAAAATGAAGCATGCCGAGTAATGTTTCTTTGTTGTAGATCTTTTTTGTGTAGTGCATGAAGTATATAACCCAATATTTTCCCGAAAATTATAAAGTATTTGTATATAAAAATTTTTTGTGATATTATTATCAACGAAGTATATATCTTGCCTGATCTCGGGGGTCAGGCATTTTTTTTAAATTAATTACCCCAAATTTTTATACATAATTTTGTAACGAAATATATTTATGAGTATAAAATTTTGCTTTACATTTGTCAAGTAATGGTTTACAATTGTAAACAAGAGATAGTTAAAAATAATGCTGAATTGGTAGAGAATATTTATGAATTTGAAACAAGCTATTAAATTACTTACTGGAAAATTATCAAGAAGTATTTCTTATGCACAGGCTGCGCTTGCCTTGGATGTCACAAGACAGTATGCAAGCCAGATAAAAGAAAAAGAGCTGTCGCAAAAGCAGATTGATGCTCTGGAATCATATTTTAATGTAAATCTGCAGGAAACTCCGATAATGCTGCTGGAAGACGACTGTGTGAATATTCCTGTAAAGGGTGAAGTTGTTGCCAGTATGGGCTACGGTGTTGTTGTTTACAACGAATGTCAAACGGCTACTTATTCAATAAGCAAAAAACTGGTGGATGATCTTGGTATAAGCAGAAATCAAACAGAAATGATTTTTGCTCAGGGTGATAGCATGATGCCGACAATAGAAGGCGGTGACAGTTTGCTTGTTGATCATACAAGAACGGAAATTTATGACGGCAAAATATATTGTATCAGGATGGATGGACAGCTTTATGTAAAACGGCTGCAAAAAATTCCGCCAAATACTATAAGAGTTGTTTCTGATAATGAAAAATACAGAAGTTTTGAAATAGATTTTTCAAAAAATCAAGAGTTTGATTTTGATGTCATCGGTGAGGTCCGCTGGTGGGGCAGAGTTGCCAGATAATTATACCATCAGAGGTACATGTCCGCTGTACATTAGAATATTCCAGCCTTTATAGTATTTTATTTGAGATGCGCTTCCTGTCGGAATGAATACTCTGTTTTGAAACTCAACGGGGAGTTCAAGTGCATTTCTTATTGCTGCACGAATAAAATTTGAGTGAGTGACAACAACAATTCTTTTTGTTAGATTTTCTTCAATGAGCTGATCCAATGTCTGTTCTACTCTTTCATCAAATTGAATGAGTGTTTCTCCGCCTTCCGGAGCGTAGCTTGATGTAAATTCATGGTATTTGTCGAGCATTTCAGGATATCTTTCTTCTATTTCCTGATAGTTCAATCCTTTCCATATGCCGAATTCTTGGTTTTTTAATTCCGGTCTTATTTCAAAATCTTGTCCGTATTCTTTTGCAACATAGCTTGCTGTTTGAATACAGCTTAAAGATGCACCGGTGTAAATTTTATCAACTTGCGGGGAGCGAAGAACAATCCATTTTGCAATACGTTCGGCTTCTTCCTGCCCTATTTCATTTAGCGGCGGGTGGCTTTCTTTGTCGCAGATACGGTTTTCTTCTGTATAAATAGTTGCTCCGTGAGCAATAAAAGTTATTTTACATTTTCTTTTGAACAGCATATTGTCTCTCCGTGTTGTCAGATATCAATTTATATCGGTTGATAACAATAAAACTTTAGCGATTTAATTTGAATGAGGGAGTGCATTGCTTTTTACCCTAAAATATCAAACAGAATGTAAACAAGATAAATAAGATAGAATAATCCGCATGTTACAAGAATATGTGCACTGAAAGCTTTATCCCTGTATAGGTTTATAAATAATAATATTGTGGACATATAAACAAGTATAATGTTAATTACGGATTCCGCTCCAAAAACCCATGGAGTCATCAATATACCTATTGCTGTTGGTATACAGCTTTGAAAAACCATTGCTCCTGTTATATTTCCCAGTGCAAGTGTGTCTTTTTTCTGGCTGACCCACAAAACACTGTTGAATTTTTCAGGCAGCTCGGTAGCTATCGGTGCAAGAATCAGGCTTAATACAAGCGGATTTATGTTGAACAATTCCGCAAAGAATCTTATTTGTCCGACAAACATATGCGCAAAACAAATCAATGCGGCAATTGAGAGAATGACCTGCAGCCATACGAGGAATGTATTATATTTTTTAAATATTTTTTCAAACAACAGTTCGTCAACTTCAGCACCTTCCCCGCATTGTGAGTGCGAGCAGTTCAGAGTTCTGAATACATACAATATGTAGTATGCAAGAAGTGCTGCTGCGCATATATATTTTACCGATTTAAACGGAATAAAACCTGCTGCAATTGCTAATGTATAGCTAAAGAAAAAGAATTTTAAATCACGGAACATTACAACATAGTTTGCGTTCATTTTTCTTTCACGTTTGCCGAGTTTCCAGAAAATTACGACTGCAATGCCGGTGACAAACATAGCCAGTGTGGAAAGCAAAAACGGAGCACCCAGAATTGCACCGATACCAATTTCTTTTCCTACGTTTATGTCTGTATGGGCAAAGTAAGCGCCAATTATTGCAACAAGAGGAACAATTGTTTCGGGAAGAGCCGTTCCTACTGCTGCCAGAATACTGCCTACCGCTCCTTCATTCAGGTTGTATATTTTGCCAAGATGCTCAACTGCATTTGTGAATACAACGCAGCACCCTACAATCAAAAACAAGTTCAATAATGTTAAAAATCCATGAAAAATTGCATCCATATTATTGTATCCTCTGGTTTATTTTTTAATTTATCTTTTAAAGATAATTTTATACTATAATATCTTTATGGATTTAAAATCATTTAAAGAAACGATAGAAAAATCAAGCACTATAGTGATATTTTCGCATGTTAATCCGGATGGTGACACACTGGGCAGTATGTGTGCTTTGTATAGAACAATAAAAAATCATTTTGGCAAAGAGCCTGTAATGGTTACTGTCGGAAAAATTCCTGATATTTATCATTTTTTGCCTTATGTTTCTGAAATTAAAAAACCTGACGCTCTTGATTTGTCACAGGTTTTTGATCTTGCAATAGCGGTTGATATTGCGGCAAAAGACAGAATGGCTGCAGCGCTTTCGTTGTTTGAAAATGCAAAAATCAAAATGAATATTGACCATCACAAAACGAATAACAACTATGGTGATATAAATTTTGTACGGGCAGATGCTTCATGTGCCGGAGAGGTTCTGTTGGATATTTTTGAAAATCTTTCCTTGCTTCCGGACAAAGATACTGCGACAGCTCTTTATACGGCTGTTCTTACTGATACCGGCTGTTTCCGTTTTGAGAATACAAAAGCGGATACTCTTAAAAAAGCTGCAAAACTCATTGAATACGGTGCAGATCCGGCTTATATCGCCAGATGCTGCTATGAATCAAAACCGAGACCAATGGTTCTTTTGCAGGCAAACAGCATTATTAATGCAAAGTTTATTGAAGATAATAAAATTGCTTATGTATGCATAAAAAACAGTGATATGGAAAAATTCGGTGCTCAAAATGATCATACGGAGGGTATTGTTGAGGCACTCAGACAAATTGATACAACAGAGGTTTCTTTCGTCTTAAAAGAAGTTGATGAAAATACGACAAAAGTAAGTCTTCGAAGCAAAACGGCAGATGTCAGCAAAGCGGCTGCAGTGTTTGGCGGAGGAGGACATACATTTGCTGCCGGATGTACGATAAGAAAGCCTATAAATATTGCTTGTGAAAAATTGATTGATGAGGTAAAAAGAATTCTTGTATGAGCATTATTGAGAATACAAAAAAATATTTAAAGAACCTCATCAATAGGATTATCATAGATGACTTTTTGGGAATGGCTGCGGAAATGGGCTTCTGGTTTGCTATCGGGATATTTCCATTTATGCTTTTTATGATGTCTTTTTTCACTCTTCTCGGAAAAAAATCATTGTTTATGCCTATTATCCGTTTTCTGGATACCGTTGCACCGACTGATTCGGTAAATTTGATAAAAGAAGTTCTCAATGAGGTAATGATTTTTCAACACGGCGGCTTGGTTGCTATATTCGGTTTTTTTGTTACGGTTTTTTTGTCTTCAAACGCTATTTTCTGTATGATAAAGGGTTTAAACAGAGCTTTGGGCATTGATGAACACAGATCTCTTATTACGACCAGAACATTGTCGATTCTTATGGTCTTTGTGAATGTCTTTGTTATGTTTATTACGATAAATCTTATAATTTTCGGAAAAGTTATACTCCAATTTGTTTTAAACTTTGTAAACCTTTCGTCTCTGTTTATAAACTTCCTTTTAATAGGCAGATGGTTTGTTTCGTTTATTGCTTTATATATCATGGCGTATTTAAATTATTTCCTTTTGCCTGCGTCGGAAGGTTCTGAAAGAATAAAAAGCAAAAGTGCTATGCCCGGAACATTGTTTTTCAGCTTCTGCTGGATGTTCGGCTCGTGGTGTTTTTCTATATACATAAACAACCTGCATACATACAACAGAGTATACGGCTCAATCGGTGCCTTTGTTATGCTGATGGTATGGCTTTATTATACTTCTCTTATATTCCTTGTCGGGGGTGAAATAAATTCTCAGGCATATAGAATTCTTGCGGAAAAGGAAGAAGCAAAAGCGTAACATTTTATATTATTTTTGTTGTGTTATATATAAATTACTGTTATCATCAATGTATTAAAAAAATGTGTTTAATAATTAAAGGAGAAGTTTTATGAAACAATTTTTGGCAAAAGCTCTGGTGCTTCTGGCTGTTTTTGGTTTTACATCATTAACTTCATTTGCAAAGGACTATCATGATTTGCCTGAAAATCACTGGGCTTACAAACAAATTCAAATTTTGACTGACTTCAATGTTGTTGTCGGTTACCCTGACGGCAACTATCGACCTGATCAACAGGTTACAAGAGCAGAATTTGCAACAATGGTAGTTAAAGCATTTGAGCAGCAAAATGCAGAAATTGTTAAACCTGTAAAATTTACTGATGTTTCTGACAAAGACTGGTTCTATGGCATGGTTCAAAGAGCAGTTATGTTTGATCTTTTGAAAGGTTATCCGGACGGACACTTTGACCCATACGGAACTGTTTCAAGAGGTCATGTAATCTCTACTACTGTCAATGCATTGACAACAGAAACTATTTCAAATCAAAAAGCTGTAGAAATATTGGAAAACAGCTATTCTGATTACAAAGAAATTCCTGATTGGCTGATTATTGCTGCCGGTAAAGCTGAAATTCTCGGCATGGTTGTTAAAGCACCCGGAGAAGAAAATTATATCAACGCAGAAAGACCTGCAACAAGAGCTGAACTTGCTGCGTTCCTCGTAAAAATGCTTGAACAGGCAAAACTCAATCCAAATCAGAAACTTAAAGAAGCTATGAGTCCGAGACTTGCTGACGGTATTGTTATAAAAGAAACAACTGTTGACGGGTATATTGCTACAATCCCTGCAGGAACTGTTATTCCGATTATGGTATTGAATAAGGAAATTACAAGCCAAAAATCAAAAGTTGGCGAAGAATTCCTTTCTAAATTGCCGAAAAATCTAATTACAAAAGAAAGATATCTTTTGCTCGTTGAAAACGATGCGCTAAACGGCAAAATTTCTAACATAAAAGTCGGAAGATTGTTTATTAGAAACGGTGTTGTAGAAATGCAAACACAGACTATTACAACGGACAGAAATCAGGTCGCAGCACTCTGCGGTGACGCTATGGGCGGCAACAGACTTGAAGGTTTCTGGAAGACACTCTACCTCAAAATCTTTAAAGGTCACAGAGTTGTAGTAAAAGAAGGCGATATTCTCAATCTCAAGTTGAGCAAGCCGGTTAGAATCGACCTTACAAACGGTATGATTCTTGAATAATGAGTTTGAATTTTTAACTCAAAAGAAAAACAGGAGACTTATTAAAGCTCCTGTTTTTTTATTATATAATTTTGTCAAAGGTTAGATAAAAAATTGAGGAGACACACTATGACAGATAATAACAAAAGAGTTTTGCTGTGTATCATGGATGGCTGGGGAAATGGAAAAGACTGTCCGAAAGATGCGGTGAAGTCAGCAAATACACCAAATTTTGACAAGCTTAAAGCAGAACAAAAATATACTCAAATAAATGCATCAGGCGAATATGTAGGTCTGCCTGACGGTCAGATGGGAAATTCCGAAGTCGGTCACTTAAATCTCGGTGCCGGCAGAGTTGTTTATCAGGATTTGACCAGAATAAACAAAGATATCAAAGAAGGTGCTTTTTTCGAAAATCCGGCTTTGAAAGAAGCTATAGAACATGTGAAGAAGAATAACTCCGCTCTTCATTTGTACGGGCTTGTTTCAACAGGCGGAGTCCACAGCTCTTTTAATCATTTGAAAGCACTTGTAAAAATGGCTGCGGATAACGGATTGAAAAGAGTTTACGTTCACGCTTTCTTGGACGGCAGAGATACTCCTCCTAAGAGCGCAGTTAATTTTCTCGCTGAACTGGAAGAAGAATTAAAAAAATACAATCTTCCTCAAATTGCAACTATCTCCGGCAGATACTGGGCAATGGACAGAGACAACAGATGGGATAGAGTGGAAAAAGCATACAATGCGCTTCTTTTTGGAGAAGGTGAAAAAGCGGCTAACTCTGCGGAAGCCATTAAAGCTTCTTATGATAAAGAAATTACAGATGAGTTTGTTGAACCTACAATCACAAACCCTGATGAAGATTCACGCATAAAAGACAATGATGCAATCGTATTTTTTAATTATAGACCTGACAGAGCCAGAGAAATTACAAGAGCAATGACTTTTGAAAACTTTGACGGTTTTGACAGAAAAGCGGTTAGAAAAAATCTTTTCTATGTATGTTTTGCCCAGTATGACGAAACATTCCCGCTTCCGATTGCTTTCCCTCCTGAAAAATTGACAAATATACTCGGAGATGTTCTTGATGAACACAAAATCAAACAGTATAGAACTGCAGAAACAGAAAAATATGCTCATATTACATTTTTCTTCAATGGCGGCGAGGAGAAAGAGGGCAAATATGAAACCAGAGCTCTTGTTGCTTCTCCGAAGGTTGCAACATATGATATGCAGCCGGAAATGAGTGCGCCTGCTGTTTGTGAAAATGTTTTGGGTGCTTTGGATAATCCTGAATACCAGTTTATTCTCGTAAACTTTGCAAACCCTGATATGGTAGGACATACCGGTGATTTTGATGCGGCAGTAAAAGCTTGTGAAACGGTTGATACCTGTGTAGGAAAGATAGCACAAAAGGCAATAGAAAAAGGCGTAGTTATGCTGCTCACAGCAGATCATGGAAATGCTGAATGTATGGTAGATCCGAAAACAGGAAACAAATTTACCGCTCATACTACAAATCCTGTTCCGTTTATTTTGATAAATGACAAGGATGCTGAACTGAGAGAAACCGGAGCTCTGTGTGATGTTGCTCCGACCGTTCTTGAACTTCTCGGAATAGCACAGCCAAAGGAAATGACCGGACACAGCTTGATTAAGTAATTAAGTTTTGTTAAAAATAAAACTAAAAATAACAATTTGCATTGTTCACGATTTTCTTAATACTTGTACAAAAACAGGTGGTGAATAATGCAAATTTCTTTTTTTAATAATACTTCTGCAGTTACTGCAAATTACCCAAACAAACAGTTCCAAACACCTTCGGTATCTGGTGAAAAGGTATCATCGGATATAGAAAAAGAAACTAAAGGACAGAAGGTATATGCTTCAAATCTTTCTGCTCTGGGCGTGAATTTTAAAGGCACACCTGATGAGCAGAAAACTCTCGCTGATTTAAAAAATGAATATACCTGGTATGTTAATCATGACAAAACAAGACCTTTGGATGCTTTTTTGAAAATAAAGGCTAATAAAGATGCAATCAATGAACTTTTTGAGGATATATTGTCAGATGAAAATCTTAGCTATGGTTTAATAGATGATATAGCAGGTCGGGCAAGAGAGGCAAAAACAAACTTTAGAAAACTCGAAGATCTGCTTGGGTATGACTCACCAAACCTGTATTTCTATGACAGCAATGCTTTGTATAGTAATGCTTTTGGAAAATATATGGATAAAAAATACCGTGAAGCTAATTCAATAGAAAGTCTTTTGAAATTTAGACCAGACTGGAAGGAAGATGCTCTTATAAATAAATATGAACAGCTGACGGGCTCAAGGGACTTAAAATTTGGAAACTTGCCGGAAGAATTTTCTAATGGAAGATTTGAAAAAATTTATAATTATCTTCAAAACTATATGCAGTCGGGTTTCAAAAATCCAAGAGAAATTCCTCCATTGAATTTGGATAACAGAACTTATACTTTTGAATATTTTACTGACGGAAGAAGTGATAAGAATGTTTTTGGTGTTTATACTCCGTATAAAAAATACATTTTTAAAATAGCACCTCGGGAAAGAAGAAGTCTCAATGAACCTTTCTCTTTGGGAGCACTGGCATTAATTGACGGTTATTTAACTTTGAACAATTGCAGAAATATTGCTCCTCTTTACTATTACGATCACAACAAAAATACAAGCATATACAAATATCAGGAGCATAATCAGGTTAACCAAAGATGCTCCGGACCATCAGAGGTAAACTATTATATGCCGGATTTTCAGGCACTGGGCATGTGTTACAATGATACGGTAGGATATAACAATTATTTTCTGTCGGACATTGAATGCAAAAGCCAAACTCCGGGATATTATTTTGGTGAGCAGCCCAAAGAGCTTATTTCTGTAGATAATGATCATGTTACATACAGTTCTCCGTTTATGCTGATGACTGATAAATACAATAAGCCCCTGCCAAACGCAATGCAAACAGCATTTTAAGCCTTTTAAAATTTGTAAGAGTAAATAAAAAAAGAGGAAAATTTTTTCTTTCCTCTTTTTTATTGTGTAAGTATTTAGAAAAACTTGCAGTGATAGCAAGAAAAGATTATGATTGAATAAATCTTTGCAAGTAATAATAACGGGAAACTTTTATGACAAACACTAATAAACCTCTAAAAATAGCAATACCAAATAAAGGCAGAATGTCTGAAAAAATATATGAGCTTTTAAGATGTGCCGGTTTGAATTTTCCTTCAAAAGATGAGAGAACTCTTCAGGCTGAAACAAAAGACGGCAGACACAGACTTATTTTTGTAAGAACGGCGGATATTCCGAGATTTTTGGAAGCAAAAGTTGCGGATGTTGGATTTACCGGCTTTGATATAGTTACTGAACTAAAGGCTAAGGTCGAAAAAATTATGGATTTGGATTTTGGCAACTGCGATATGGTTGTTGCCGTAAAAGAAGAGGATTCTTATACATGTACAAAAGATTTGCCTGAACATATTAATGTTGCTACATCTTTTCCGAATATTGCCGGCGAATATCTTGAAAAAGCAGGCAAAAAGCCCAATATAATTGAGGTTACAGGCGCAACAGAAATTACACCCAGACTGGGGCTTGCTGATGTGGTTGTTGATATTACCTCATCAGGATCTACACTAAAATCTAATAAATTGAAGGTTATAGACAAAATTCTATCATCCAGTGCAGTAGTTGTTGCGAGAAAGGATCTTGATGAAAATCTTAAAAAACAAGTACATACACTGCTTGTTGCCCTGCAGTCGGTTCTGGAAGCAAGAGAGAAAAAATACCTGATGGCAAATGTACCTAAAGAAAAACTTGATGAAATCAGGACATTTTTGCCGGGCTTTACCGCACCTACCGTGATGCCGATGATGGGTGATGACAAAAATGTTGTAATTCACGTTGTTGTTGATGCGGGCAAGGTCTTTGAAAGCGTTGAAAAACTCAAAACACTGGGCGGTCAGGGTATATTGATTATGACAGTTGATCAGATGGTGAGATAAAACGGAGCCGGAATATGAATAATTATCCTCAAATGGAAAGACTGATAGGAATAATAGAGACATTACGCTCAGAAAACGGATGTGCTTGGGATAGGGCACAGACACATTATTCCCTCAAAAAAAATATGCTTGAAGAAGCCTATGAAGCTGTAGATGCGATAGAAGACAATGATATGAAGCATCTCAAAGAAGAGCTCGGGGATGTTCTTCTGCAGGTTGTTTTACATGCGCAAATTGCAAAAGAAGAAAAAGTTTTTGATATAGAAGATGTCGCAAAAGGGCTTTCAGATAAACTTGTGCACAGACATCCTCACGTGTTTGGTGATTTGAAAGTTAACGGAACGAATGAAATTCTCGATAACTGGGAAAAACTTAAAGCTGAAGAAAAAAAACACAGAAAATCTGCAATGGACGGGATTTCAAAAGCTCAGTCGGCATTGATGAGTGCGCAAAAAATCAGTAAAAATGCAGTAAAAAAAGGTTTTGAATGGCCGAATGAAACTTCTTTGTGGGAGTGCTTTAACTCTGAGGTGACAGAGTTTAAAGAAGCAATTTCAAAAAATGATAAAGAAAATGCGGAAGAAGAACTTGGTGATCTGCTTTTTGCTGCGGTAAATCTTGCCAGATGGAATAAAATTGATGCCGAACAGGCACTATTGAAGGCAAACAGAAAGTTTATGACCCGTTTTCGAAAAATGGAAGAATTGGCGACAAAACCGTTGGAAGAATATTCTTTTGAAGAATATGATAACTTGTGGAAACAGGCAAAAAAAGAGACCCGTTCTTAATTACGGGTCTCCTTTTTTGTTAAACTACAGTTTTTCTATTATTTCTATTTCGTTTCCGTCAGGATCTTTGACAAAAGCAATTTTTGACTCAGCTTCTTCCATAACAAACGGTTCATATAAATATTCGTAATTTAGTTCTTTAAGTTTTTTGTCAAATTCATCCATGTTTTTTGTTTCAACGGCAAAGTGTCCGAATGTGCTGCCGTTTTCATAACCGTCTTTTGGTGTTTCAAAGTTTTCTGTAAGTTCTATTTCAAAATCGCTGTCTTCTCCTTTCAAAAAATGGAGCAGACAGTCATCCAGCTTTATTTCATGAGTCTTTTTCAGACCGAGAAGTTCTGTATAAAATTTCATTGATGCATCAATATCTTTTACTCTTATCATTGCATGTAAAATTTTCATATTTTTCCTTTCTTTTTTATCTAATCCAAAATCCATCTTACGATTTAATCATACCATGGCATTGTCTTTTTTTGACAGGTTGATATATCATTAAATATGACGAACGGGAGAATTTATGAGTCTTGATTTAAAACAAACAATACTTTTTATAATTGACGATTTAGAATTGAAATACTTCGAGTTTAATGATCTTGTTACGAATTTCTGGTTGATAAAAGAGTTTTTGGAACGCAACTACGAGGTTTTTATTGCAATAAAAAGCGGACTTATGACAGAAGGCTGTATTGCAAAAGCGAATTGCTATGAAGCATACCTGAAAAGCGGGGATATTTTTTATAAAAAAGATGAACCCAAAAAGTATGTTATTGAAGAGTTTGATATAGTTTTCTTCCGTCCTGATCCTCCTGTGGATATTGATTATATCAATGCATGCAATGTATTTGACTTTGTGGATCATGAAAAAACAGTGATAATAAACAATCCTGTTGCAATAAAAAACTTCAATGAAAAATTTCATCTGAACTACTTTTCTGAATTTGCTCCGGAAAATATTGTTACTGCGAACGCAGAAGAAATAAAAGATTTTGTCCGTACAAATCAAAAAGCAATAATAAAACCGTTGAACAGATGTTTTGGCAGCGGTGTCTATTATGTTGATACACAGGAAAGAAATATAAATACAATTATCAAAAATGTTACCAATGACGGAAAAACCATGGTTATGGTTCAAAAGTATCTTGAAGGCGCAATTGGCGGCGACAAGAGAGTTTTGATAGTCGGAGAACATGTTTTTGATGAATGTATTACAAAACTTCCCGGCAAGGATGATTTCAAATTCAGCGTTCATTCCGACAAATATTTTGAAACATCCGTATTGACCGAAGAAGAAAAGAAAATGGCTCAAAATGTTGCAAAAAGACTCAATGCTGTTGATTTGTATATGGCGGGGCTGGATGTTATAGACGGAAAAATTATTGAAGTCAATGTAACAAGCCCGTGCTACTTTATCCGTGAAATTAATGCTCATAACCATGAAAAATTTCAGGATGTCCTAATGGAAAAACTCATAAACTTAATTGAACAAAAACAGGGTAAAACACTTACAACTATATGCTAAAACATATCCCTATAAACAAAGAAGACTCAATTATTACATCGAAATCACAACTGTGTGAGATATTCTATTGCGGATGTAAGTCATGTGCACAAAAAAATATCGGATTAGAATTTGAAAAACTTCCGGTGAATAAAACTTCATATAAAGCATCTCCATATTTTGAAGTTGCTCGGTTTTTGATGGATTTTAAAAACGGCAAATGGCAGGGTATAGAAGAAAACGGTGCACTGCTGGGACTCAACGGTGCGAACGGAACGGTTTCTCTCGAACCGGGTTCTCAGACGGAGTTGAGCCTTGCTCCTCAATCCAGTGTTTTTGATATAGAAAAATATTTGAATAACTATAATAAACAAACTGCCCAAATTGCCCAAAAATACGGAATATACTGGCTCGGATACGGAATACAGCCTGTTTCAACTTATAGAAATATAAATATCATTCCTAAAAAACGCTATGAATATATGACAAAATATTTGCCGTCGGTTGCAAAAAAACCTCTTGTTATGATGAGAGAGACTGCCGGAATTCAGGTCAGTGTTGATTATTCCGATGAAGCAGATGCTATGAAAAAATTTTCTGCTGCTCTTAAACTTTCTCCGATAATGAGCGCCGTCTTTTCAAATTCTCCTGTCAGAAACTCAAGACTTACAAAGTTCAAGTCCAACAGAGCTGCAAGCTGGCTGGAAACTGACAATGACAGATGCGGTTTGGTAAGCGCAAAGGCGTTTAATGTAAATAGTTTTAGTTTCGAACAGTATGCGGAAATTTTGCTTGATGTTCCTATGATATTCATTGAACGCAATCAAACAGAACTCTCAAATTCAAAAACAGCAATAAAAGTTGACAACATGACTTTCAGAGAATTTATGAAAAACGGTTATCAGGGCTATATCGCTACAAAACAGGACTGGGAACTTCATCTTAGTCTTTATTTTCCTGATGTCAGGTTTAAAAATTATATTGAAATAAGAAATCACGACAATCAAAGAAAAGAACTTATCTGTGCTGTCCCTGCATTTTGGAAAGGCATAATTTACAATGACTCTGCAATTGATGCAGTAAATGAGCTGTTAAAAGATTTTTCGTATTTTGATTTTGAATATTTAAGAAGAAAGACACCTCAAAGAGGTATGGATATAAAAATCAGACATCACAAACTCTCTGATCTGGCAAATGAAATTGTTCAAATTTCATATGAAAGCCTCAAAAGTTATGAGAAAGGTGAGGAAAAATTTTTGGAGCCGTTGATTTTTATGTTGTCCAGGGGGCTCACTCCGGCTGATATTATAGTTGATAAATGGGAAAACGAATGGAATTCGGATATATCAAAATTGGTTGATTATTCCCGTCTGGTGTGATTAGCCCATCGAAAGCCAGATGATTTGTTTTATTGGTTTTGAAAGCAGTATGGCAAGATATCCGAAAACAAAATCATAGAGCATTTTTGTGCCGCTTTGCATAATAATCCATCCGGCAACATTGGAAAACAAATCCTGATGTATAATTGCCATTAAAATTAAATAGAAAATTCCGATTGTGTGGATTGTCAAAACCCCCAGCAAATCTGCTTTGAATATGGTTGCATATTTGAATTTGTCTTTTAGCATAAATGCGACAATAAACACAGCCGGCAGATATGCGAGTATGTATCCGAAATTGTATTCAAATATGTATTTTATTCCTCCGCCGAGAGCAAAAATCGGGAAAAAAGTAAGCCCCAGTAAAATGTATATTGAGACTGCCGTTGTTCCGAAACGCTTTCCGATAAGTGCGGCAATAAAAAATATTACCGGAACCTGCGGTATATACAGGCAGTGTCTGATTTTCCAAAAATTTCCGTTTGCATCCGGCAAACAAGGAAAATAGTGATTGAAATCAAATTCCGTGAATGTTGCAATTATTATTAAAAATACACACCATCCCATTACAACAAGAGTACCCATGGTGATTTTGAGTTTCTTGTTTTCTGCATTGAATGCATCAAGTTCTTCTTTGAGACGTTTTGTGTTCATATTTTTATTGTATCGCAGTTTTTAGATTGTTGTACAAAGTTTTAAATTTTTCATACCAGATATTTTCCGTAAACATTATCAAAGCATTTTCATTGTTGTCTTGATAGTAGTTTTTTCTGGTTCCTATTGATTTAAAGCCGTTCTTTTCATATAGAGAGATTGCGGCTATATTTGACTCTCTGACTTCAAGCGTTATGTATTTTATTTTGTTTTTGTAACAGTCATCAATTATTGAAAAAATCAAATGCTGAGCAACACCTTTTTTTCTGTGATCAGGATGAACAGACAGAGTTGTTATATGCGCTTCATCAAAAATATGCCAGCATCCGGCATATCCAAGAAGCGTGTCATTTTCGTCCACTGCACAGTAATAGTGAGCAAGGTTGTTGTTAAGTTCATTGTAAAATGATTCTTTTGACCAGTGATGTTCGCCGTAAGAAAGAGCTTCCAGCCTTACAACATTTTCAACATCAGATTTTTCCATTCGTCGTATTTTGATTGCCATAAAAAAATTTTATCGTAAAAAAATAAAACCTAGAATGCTTTTGCATATCGTTTTACATAAAAATTATCATCATTTTTGAGATTATTTTTGATTTCATCGAGTTTTTCAGAAGAAAAACCTGTCTTTACCAAAACAATAGCGGTCTTTTCTCTGATTGTATAGTCTTTTATTTTTGCGGATTGTTCAAGAATTTTTTCAAGCTGAATATCAACCGGTGGTTTTGTCATAGCAAGAGCTTCAAGACACCAGTACAAGTTGAATAGTTTTTTTGTGTACCAGTTGCTTCTTTTCAGCCGCTCCAGCTCTTCAAAAACTTCGTCAAAACGTTGATACAGCAATTTTAAAAATATCTGTTTTTCTTTGTTGTTGTCCGTAAGCAAATTGGGCAGGGCAGAGCATATCATACGGCATATGTTCGGGTTTATGTCATTTACTGCTTTTAACAGCGACGTCAGTGCTTTTTCATTTAGAAACAATTCTAAAAATCTGTTGTTTAAGATAAACTCGCTTATTTTTGCTGCGGCAGCTTCTCTTATCAATCCGTGATGTCCCGTCAATTGAAAAATGAGAAGATCGGCTTCTTTTTGCGAGTCAAGTTTTTGCAGCTTTAGTATGCAGATCTGTTTTTCAAAGTCATTTTCCGTTTTCATTACATCAATGATTTTGCTGTGTGTATAGTCTTTTTTGCACAGGTCGGCAGCTTTTTCAATTTCTTTTAAAATTTGAATTTCGTCATGCATAGTCTTAAATATATCATAACCGGAGGTTAAAAAAAGATAAAAAAACTATTAAATTGTATGTGAGATTACGATTATCATTTTACGTGAGAGAAAGGAAATGAAGTGAAAGAGCTGATAGACTTGATGAAAGAGCTGCTTATGATAAAGCAGGAGGATGATGGTGTAGTCGGACTGACAGGGTTTAAAAGAAAACCGCACAGAGTGCATAAAAAAACCGTAAAAAAAGTACAGAAAGAAATAAAACTGTCTGACCTGATGAGAAAAAATGTACGCAGAGCTTAGCGGCAAGGCTCGATTGGTGCAGTGTTGATGTTTTAAAAATTGTTTTTGTAGTAAAATTTTCCTATAAGAAATATGAAAAAGGAATGATTTTATTATGTCAGAAACAGTTAATAAACCCTTAACAGGGGCACAAATCAGAAAAGCTTTTTTGAAGTTTTTTGCTGAAAAACATCAGTCAACGATAGTAAAAAGTTCATCACTTGTTCCGGACAACCCGACGGTGCTTTTGACAACAGCAGGCATGCTGCAGTTTGTACCGTATTTTTTGGGTTACGAGGAATGCCCTTATGAACCGAAAAGAATTACTACCTGCCAAAAATGTGCCCGTGCCGGCGGAAAAGATTCTGACATAGAAAACGTGGGCAGAACACCACGCCACCATACTTTTTTTGAAATGCTGGGCAATTTCTCTTTCGGTGATTATTACAAAGAAGAAGTTATTCCCTGGGCGTGGGATTTTGTCACAAACTATCTTCACTTAGATCCGAACAGACTTTATATCACAATCTACAAAGATGATGATGAAGCTTTTGATATTTGGCACAACAAAGTAGGTATTCCTGCAGAAAAAATCTTTAGAAAAGGTAAAAAGGACAACTTCTGGGGTCCTGTCTCCGATGTCGGTTCCTGCGGTCCTTGCTCTGAAATTCACTACGACCTCGGCGAAGAATTAAAATGCTCGGATAACTGCTCTGTTGCAACCTGTGAATGCGACAGATGGGTTGAAATCTGGAACCTTGTATTTACCGAACTTTTCAAAGACAAAGAAGGCAACTATACCCCGCTTGAAAAGAAAAACGTTGATACAGGCATGGGACTTGAAAGAATTGCAATGGTTGTTCAAGGTAAAACCTCAACCTTTGAAACAGACCTTTTGACACCTATCTTGAACAAAGTCTGCGAAATGACAGGTAAGGAATACAAAAAAGATAACAAAACAGACATTTCTTTGAGAATCATCACAGACCATGCACGATGCGTGACATTTATGATTTCTGACGGAATAGTCCCCGGCAACGAAGGCAGAAACTACGTTTTGCGTATGATTATGCGCCGTGCTCTTAGACATGGCAAAATGCTCGGATTGGAACTGCCTTTCTTGTACAACATTGTTGATACGGTTATTGACAATTACAAACAGGCTTATCCCGAACTCGAAGAAAACAGACAAAAAATTAAAGACGTTATAAAAAAAGAAGAAGAAAAATTTAAACAAACACTCGACAGAGGACAGAAGCTTCTGGATGATTTGCTTGCTGACGGATCAAAGGAAATCAGCGGCGAAAATGCTTTCAAGCTCTATGATACCTACGGTTTTCCTCTTGAGTTAACAGTTGAAATCGCCGCCGAAAAAGGCATAAAAGTTGATGAAGACGGCTTTAAAGCCTGCATGAAAGAACAAAAAGAACGTGCTAAGGCTGCCGCCCAAAAGATTATTCTCACAGATGACCTTATCTATATAGATATAGAAAAAGAAAAAGGCGAGACAAACTTTACAGGATACGAACAAACTTGCAGTGAGGCGAAAGTTGCTGCACTTGTCAAAGATGCACAAAAAATCGATTCTGCAGATGAAGGTGAAACAGTTGATATCATACTTGATACAACACCGTTCTATGCTGAATGCGGCGGTCAGGTAGGCGACAGCGGTGTTATAGAAGGTAAAAACTTTAAAGCAAAAGTCTTGAATACTTTCAAAGTTGACAACCTCTATGCCCACAGAGCGGAAATTACGGAAGGTACGGTTACTCCGGACGACAGTGTGCGTGCAGAAATTGACGTGTACAGAAGAAAACAAATTACCGCACACCACACAACAGCACACCTTTTGCAGGCTGCATTGCAAAAAGTTCTTGGTGACGGCGTTAAACAGGCAGGTTCTCAGGTAGAACCGGACAAAACCCGTTTTGACTTTTCTTTTGACAGAGCTATGACTCCGGCTGAAATTGAACAGGTTGAAGAACTTATGAATGACTGGATTTCAAGAGGCTTGGAGCAGCACACTGACATTATGGACGCTGAAGAGGCTAAAAAATGCGGTGCAATGGCTCTGTTCGGTGAAAAATACGGCGATAAAGTCAGAGTTGTCGGTATTAAAGATGAAAAAGGCGAGTTCGTTTCCCGTGAGCTTTGCGGCGGTACTCACGTAAGCAACACCGCTCAAATAAGACTTGCAAAAGTTGTTCAGGAATCAGCTATTTCCGCAGGTTCCAGACGTATAGAAGTCGTTGTTGCTGATGCTGCGTTCAAGTTCTTGAACGATAAAGCCAAAGAGGCAGACAAACTGGCTCATTTGTTCAAAGCCCAGACAAACGAAATCTGCGAGCGTGTGGACAAACTGATTGAAACAAACAAAACCCTTACAAAACGTACTGTTGAACTGCAAAACGAAATTGCAAGTTCAAAATTTGCAACTTTCTTGAGCAAAACTCAGGATATTGAAGGCGGCAAGCTGTTTATCTCCAAGATAGAAGACTTTGAACCGAATATGGTGAAAACTTTTGTTGAAAAACTTTCTGACAAACTCGGCGAAAGTGTTATTGTAGTCGCATCTTTGAAAAAAGACGGCGGTATCTTCATTATGGTGAAAGTTTCTGACAAATTTGTCCAAAAAGGTATAAATGCCGGCAAAATTGTCGGAGAGATTGCCGCTGCAACAGAAGGCAAAGGCGGAGGACGTCCAAATTTTGCTCAAGGCGCAGGTCATAATGCACAGAATTTGGACAAAGTGCTTGCGGATGTTGAAAAAGAAATCAAAGCTTTTTAATGTCTTCTAAAAACATGTTGAGAAAAGATATTTCTTCCATAGAGGCTCTTATTTCAATAAGGGCTTCTATAATATTTTGAGTTTCATCCATGATAATGCCCGTTTTGGTGTCAATTTTTTGGACGAGGCTGTTTGAAATACTGTTTTTTTCCATATACTACTCCTTCGTGTGAGTCATGTTATAACATGGCATACACCATATGTCAACAATGTGTCATAAAATAATAATTAATGTCATCCTGAACTTGTTTCAGGATCTTAGAATTTATGTAGTATTGCATTAAATCTATAGCTAAGAGGTGCTTTTGATGCGTAAAAAACTTAGACAACTCGGAAACAGCTGGGGATTAATTATAAATAGAACATTGTTAGAAATTATGAACATCAACCCTGTCTTAGACGAAATTGAAATCATTGTCGAAAAAGACGAAATAAGACTTAAAAAATATATGCAGGAGTAGTATTTGTAATATTGTGCGGTGTTTTAAGATGCTTCAGCCGCTATATTTCTTCAGAAAGACTTACAGTCGTCATCCTGAGGAAGTGAAATGACCGAAGGATCTTTTTTAACAATAGATTCTTCGGCGCTGCCTCAGAATGACGGGCTGTCTAATAACACAGAATGACACATAGTCGTCATCCTGAGGAAGTGAAATGACCGAAGGATCTTTTTAATAACAATAGATTCTTCGGCGCTGCCTCAGAATGACGAGCTGTCTAATAACACAGAATAACTAGATATTTAACCGATATCTTTTTTGAATTCTTTACCGCCAACAATTTTCAAATGCCTGTCCTGACCGTCACCGATACTGACGGATTCAAGATTGTGCTGTTCAACTAGCTCATGCTGCATTTTTCTTATCTGCTGGTTTTGAGGAGAAAGTTCAATGTCTTCACCGTTTTCGAGTACTTTTTGTATTGCCTCTTTTGCTTCATCAAGGGCTTCTTCTGTTTCGTCATGAAAGACTATTCTATTGTCGTCTTTGAGCCCGAGTGCTTCTTTCAGAACTTTTTGTACCTGTGATGTTGAATTTGAACGTACATAGTATATCGGCAGTTTGTATTCGTTTGCCAGACTCAGTATTTTGTTTGCCGATTTTGCAAAATTTTTGTGTGCAATTACTATATCAGCATCATCTATATTTTTTGTTAACTCTGCGTTGAGGTTAAGCCTTTCTATTGACTTGTCCATAATTGATCTGCTGACTGCGTAGATATAGATTTTTTTGTAACCTTTTACTTCGTTAACATATTTTTCTCGTGAAAAACTGAAGTTCAACGGATTGTGTGATGCCGTGATTTTGCTGTCCAGTTGATTTATTTTATCTACCAGTGTTTCTTCCTGTGCGGATGGCGTCATATCCACTTTGCGTATAACAGGTTTGATTGGCCAGCCTCTCAATATGCAGTCAACGGCTTCTGCCGTATTCGGGTAAACAGCGAGTGTGTTTCTGTCCAGAATTTCTATTACTATATCGAAAGTCGGCTGTTTTTCTCTTTCGAGAACGGTTTTTTGGCAGGCTCTTCTTTTTGCTTCGTCGTCACCAAGTGTTACTGACTGAATACCGCCGACAAGATCTGACAATACCGGGTTTTTTATTAGGTTTTCAAGCGAGTTTCCGTGAGCGGTGGCAATGAGCATAACCCCTCTTTCGGCAATTGTTCTTGCTGCCTGTGCTTCTGCTTCCGTACCTATTTCATCAACGACAATGACTTCCGGAGTATGGTTTTCAACCGCTTCAATCATTATGTCCTTTTGAAATTCCGGTTGAGTAACCTGCATTCTTCTTGCGTGTCCTATTGCGGGGTGCGGAGTGTCGCCGTCTCCTGCGATTTCGTTTGATGTATCAACAACAACGACTCGTTTGTGCAATTCATCCGCAACAAGCCTTGAGATTTCTCTCAGTTTTGTTGTTTTGCCTACACCCGGACGTCCTAAAAACAAAATACTCTTATTCTGTACAACAAAATCCTTTATGCAAGCGATTGTTCCTGTAACTACTCTCCCTATTCTGCAAGTAAGACCTACAATTTTTCCCTGTCTGTTTCGTATCGCACTTATTCTGTGCAAGGTCCCGGGTATCCCCGATCGATTGTCCTTTGTAAACTCCTGTATGCGATCCGTTATGTATTTTATATCTTCATCGACAATTAAATCATCTCCGAGATAATCAATAGAGCCCCCGGCATGCCTTATTTCCGGCTGTCTGCCCAGATCCAAAACCAGCTCTATTACGTCATCTAATGTTTCATGGCTCAAACATTTTGTGATTTTGGGTGGTAGAATTTCAATTAACCTATCCAGGTCACTGTGAAATTGTACTTTGTTCATATATTTTTTTGCCCTTTCAATCGGCTGATACGTGCTTTTGTTCGGTTTGTCTGTTTTGGGTCTCCTGCTGTTTTTTATTATCTACATGTACATTATAACATTATTTTTTATGCAGGGCATTATATAAACGTACTACCCCTGTAGTAAATTTACATATCTTTATAAAAACATTCAGAGGGGCTGCGGAAGTGTTTTTTTGCCGGATAAATACTGATTGTTTTAATAATAAAATTGTTACAAATATAATCGTTATCTTCTGGTAAAATTAAAAAATGGCTAAGTTAAAAACAAAATGGGTTTGTCAAAATTGCGGTTATGAAACTGCTAAATATCTCGGAAAATGTCCTGATTGCGGAAAGTGGAGTACATTTGTTGAAGAAGTAATTGATGTTTCTGCATCTTCTTCCGAACTTGTACGTGCAGTTATGAATGATACAAAACCCTGCCTTATCAATGAAATAGAAATTGACAATACAATAAGATTTTCAACTGGAATAGAAGAGTTTGACAGAGTGCTGGGCGGCGGACTCGTTCAGGGTTCAATTGTTTTGCTTGCCGGAGATCCCGGAATAGGAAAGTCTACAATTCTGCTTCAAACGGGAAAGTATATCTGCAAAGATAACAGAAAAGCGCTTTATGTTTCTGCTGAAGAATCTGCATCTCAGGTGAAGCTGAGAGCAAAAAGACTTGGTGTAGAGTCTGATTCATTATATGTCTACTCCCAGACAAACTTCGAAGCAATAAAAAATCAGATAGAAGAAATAAAACCCGATGTTCTTATTGTTGACAGTATTCAGGCTGTATACTCAAACAGTGTTACCAGTTCACCGGGCAGTGTCTCTCAAATCAGAGAGTGTACGAATATCCTCATGGATATTGCAAAAAATAAAAATATAACAGTCGTTGTAATAGGACACGTTACAAAAGACGGGAATATTGCAGGACCCAAAATCCTTGAACATATGGTAGATACCGTGATTTATTTTGAAGGTGACAGATATAAATCATACAGACTTTTAAGATGTATGAAAAATCGCTTTGGCACCACAAATGAAGTCGGGGTATTCAACATGTGCGATGACGGTTTGCATGAAATATCAAACCCGAGCGAACTTTTTTTGAATGAGCGTACAAAATCTGTTACTCCGGGCAGTGTGGTTATTGCGACAAACGAAGGAACCCGTCCTTTGTTGATAGAAATACAGGCACTTGTCGGCACAACACCGTATCCTTCACCGAGACGTGTTTCAAACGGCATTGACTATAACAGGCTTCTTCAAATTCTTGCTGTTCTTGAAAAACGAATAGGTCTGAATTTGAGTAAACAGGATGTATATGTAAATGTAATAGGCGGAATTGATATTGATGAACCCGCAGCGGATTTGGGCGTGGCTCTTGCCGTGACTACCTGTGCAAGGGATGTCGTGGTCAGCCCTGATACGGTTATTGTCGGTGAAGTGGGTCTGTCAGGTGAAATCAGAGCTGTAAATAATCTTGAAAAAAGAGTTAAAGAAGCCGAAAAACTCGGTTTTAAAAAGATTATTGTTCCGTCTTCTAATAAACTCAAAAAAGAAGATTATAAAGATATAGAAGTTGTTCCTGTAACACGCCTTTTGGAAGCTATTACCGCTTGTGTCGGAAAGTAGAATTTTGCTTTCAATTATCTTTATGCAAGAATAATTTCATTACCTTTTTACACAACGGAACTTGAAAAATGATAACACTAAGCAATTTGACAGTGCGTTTTGGCAGTCAGACTTTATTTGAAAATGCAAATATAAAATTTGTTCCCGGTCATTGCTATGGCGTGATAGGTGCAAACGGGGCGGGTAAATCTACATTGCTCAGGGTAATAGCGGGAGACGTAGAGCCGACATCCGGTGATGTGCACATTCAGAAGGGAATGCGAATTGCTGTTTTGAAACAGGACCATTTTGCATATGACAAATATCCTGTCATTGAAACCGTGATTATGGGTCACAAAAGGCTCTATGACGTTATGAAAGAAAAGGAAGCTCTTTATGCAAAACCGGATTTTAACGATGAGGACGGAATGAAGGTCTCTGAGCTGGAAACGGAATTTGCGGAACTTGACGGCTGGCAGGCTGAATCACAGGCTGCTACTCTTTTGAGCGAGCTTGGTATAGAAGACGAAAAACATTACGAATTGATGAGTGAACTCTCAGGCAGTGAAAAGGTAAGAGTCCTGCTTGCACAGGCTCTGTTTGGAAATCCTGATATTTTGCTGCTGGATGAACCGACAAACCACCTTGATATTTCAACAATAAAATGGCTGGAAGAGTTTTTGATTAATTTTAATAATACAGTAATAGTTGTGTCTCACGACAGAAACTTTCTTGATAATGTTTGTACGCATATAGCGGATATAGATTACTGCAAGATACAGCTTTATACAGGAAATTATTCTTTTTGGGCTCAGGCAAGCCAGCTTATTCAAAAACAAAAAGAGGAACAAAACAGAAAAACAGAAGAGAAAATAGAGGAATTAAAAGCCTTTATTGCCAGATTTTCCGCAAATGCATCAAAGGCGGCGCAGGCGACTTCCAGAAAAAATATGCTGGACAAACTTACACTTGAGGACATAAAACCGTCTTCCCGTAAGTTTCCGAGAATTAGATTTAATTACAAAAAAATTCCGGGCAAAGATGTTGTGCATGTTGAAAAAATAAACAAGTCTATTGACGGGCAGCTTGTTATAAAAAACTTTTCTCTGGATGTTTCAAAAGGGGACAAAATAGGTTTTATAAGCAGAGATCCGCTTGTTGTTACAACACTGTTTCAAATTCTTGCAGGAGAGCTTGAACCCGACTCCGGTAAAGTTGAATGGGGTGTTACCGCTACACGCTCGTATTTTCCAAAAGATAACGGAAAATATTTTGATACAAAAATAAATCTGATAGACTGGCTTCGCCAATACTCGGAAGAACAGCATATCAGCTATATAAGAGGTTTTTTGGGCAGGATGCTTTTTTCCGGCGAAGAATCAGAAAAAAGCGCAAATGTTCTGTCCGGCGGCGAAAAAGTGCGCTGCATGATTGCAAAAATGATGGTTGCAGAGGCAAATGTTTTGATTTTTGATGAGCCGACAAACCATCTTGACCTTGAGGCTATTACAGCGCTTAATAATGCCCTTATTGATTTTAACGGAACAGTACTATTCTCTTCACAGGATCATCAGTTTATTCAAACTGTTGCGGACAGGATTATAGAAATATCTCCGAACGGATGGATTGAATCAAGATACAAATATGAAGAATATATGATGAATCCTGAAATGAAAAAACGCAGAGAACTCTTGTACGGAGATACACCTGCCAAAAAGTAAATACCTGTATAATTCAAGTTTATATTATATCTTTGCAGGCAAATTGCAAAAAGCTTCCCATAATATTTTCATTCCAGACTTTTACCTCCGGAGGAACCTTTAAGACTGCGGGTGTAAAATTCCAGATGTATTTTATCTTTGATGCAACCAGAAAATCCGCAACCGCCTGGGCATTTTGTCTCGGAACAGTTAAGATTGCAATATCCACACCGAGTCTTTCTGCAAGGTTCGGAAGTTTTGATATATGAAAAATCTGTTTGTTGTTTACAAGCATATCTACTTTTTGCGGGTCGTTGTCAAAAAGTGCAAGTATATTCAGTCCGTAGCTGTTGAAATTGTCATACTTTGCAAGAGCAAGTCCAAGATGTCCGGAGCCGACAATAAAAGCATCTTTTGCCTGAGCAAAACCGAGGGTTTTCTCTATTGAATCTTTTAAATCTTTGACAAGGTAACCGACTCTGCATTTTCCCGCATTATTCAGCAGTTTAAAATCTTTGCGAACCTGAGAATCATCAATGCCCAGCCGCTGAGCTATCTGCGGACTTGAAATTGTTTCAATTCCGGCTTCAAGATATTCAACCATGATACTGTGATATAGTGTCAGTCTGTTAGAGACTTTTTCCGGTATATTCTTACTCATATATTTTTTTCCGTAAAGTAGCAATAGTATTATATAACGAATAAAGAAAAAAATCACGATTAAAGTTGCAGTTTATTTTTTATGTTTTTGAAAAAATAAGGAAAAATCAGTTATTTTTGAGATTTGGTATTATAGTTTTTTCGTAAAAACAGGATTTTTTGTGATTTATTTCACAATAACAATTTCTTGATATTTGTATTGAAATATTCTAAAATATAATCGGTATTGGTGAATTCATTCACGATAACTGCATAAACGGTCCGGGAAAGAGATATGTTTCTCACCGATTTTTATTAAGAGGAAATTTAAATGGAAAAAACAGAACAAAAGACAAAAACAATTACGATTAAAGTGTGTATGGGAAGTTCTTGTTTTGCTCGGGGTAATGCGGCAAACTTGGATTTTATTGAAAATTTTGTTAAAGAACACGGACTGGATGCAAAAATCGATGTTGTCGGTTCTAGATGTGAAAACAACTGTGCTGTCGGTCCGAATGTTATTATCAACGGAGAAAATTGCGAAGCAGCATCTCCTGTCAGACTTGAATCAATTTTGAAGAAATATATTTAGTGTTTAATATTAAGAGGTCTCTTTGGTATGAATAACCAGTACCCTATCTACACACTTAAAAATGAGTGCGTGGATTGTTATAAGTGTGTAAGACAATGCAGCATGAAGGCTATACGTATCGAAAACGGACATGCATCAGTTATTCCCGAAAGATGTATAGCCTGCGGTCACTGTGTTTTAGTTTGTCCTTCGGAAGCAAAGAAAATAAGAAATGACGTAAATAAGGCAAGAGCTGTTTTAACCGCAAAGAAAAGAGTTTTTGTCTCTCTTGCTCCGAGCTGGGCTGGATTTTGGGAGTGCGGTGCAGAAAAATTGATTGCCGGCTTAAAAAAACTCGGGTTTGAGGGTGTGTCTGAAACCGCTCTTGGTGCACAGGAAGTCTCTATAGAAGTTACAAAACTTCTCTCCAAAAGAGAAAACAAAATTCATATCTCAAGCGCATGTCCTGCAATAGTAGATTATGTGAGACTTTATATGCCGGATTATACGGAATATATTACACCGGTCGGTTCACCGGCAATGACTCATGCAAAACTTTTGAAAAAACGCTATGGCGAAGATATTGGTGTCGTTTTCATAGGTCCTTGCATTGCCAAGAAAAATGAGGCTGACAGAACTCCGGATTTGATTGATGTTTCTTTAACGTTCCATGAGGCTGCTCAGTGGCTGGCTCAAGAGAATATAAATGTTTATGACCTTGAACCTGATGAGGAAACAAGGTTTGTTCCTAAAAAGGCATATGAGGGAACATATTATCCTATTGAAGGCGGAATGAATAAAACTATAAGACTTTCTGGTTGTGCAAAGGATATTCAGCTTGTGAGTGTTAGTTCCATACCTGCATTCAGGGATTCTCTGCAAAATCTGAATCCTGAAAAAATTGACAGACCTATCTTTATTGAAGCTCTTGCATGTCCGGGCGGATGCGCAAACGGTCCTTGTAAAGATCCGGAAAAGCCGGGTATTTTGACTATGTCAGATATATTGAGGACTGTAAAACTCAGAGATGATATTCCGACAGAGCCGGAAGTTGTCGTGGAAAAAGAATATATTGCTCACCCGCAGAATACAAAGAAATTTACACCTGAACAAATTGTTGAGGCGATGGCAAGCATAGGCAAACATGGCATAGAAGACGAACTAAATTGCGGAGGCTGCGGTTATGATACCTGCAGACAGCTTGCCGAGGCATTGCTCACAGGCGATGCAGAACCGTCTATGTGTGTATCTTATATGAGAAAGCTTGCAATAAGAAAAGCAAGTGCAATGCTCAGGTCTATGCCGTCGGCGATTGTGATGGCTGATGCGGATATGCGAATTCTTGAAACAAATGAGGCGTTTGTCAGAATGTTTGCGCCTGATTTGCTTGAGATATTCAAAGACAGACCGGAGGGACTTGCAGGCGGAGCATTAGACAGAGTTGTTCCTTTTGTTGATTTGTTCAAAAGATCGATAAAATCAGGCAAGGATATACATAAGGAAAGATATGCTGTAGGCAAAAATCTTTATGATATTGCTGTATTTGAAATAGAAAGAAACAAAATCGTAGGTGCTGTTATTACTGATGTTACCCAGACGGAAATGAAACGTGAACAAATAGCACAAAAGGCTCATGAGGTAATTGAAAAGAATATTGCAACTGTTCAAAATATTGCCTGCCTGCTTGGCGAGCATATGGTTGATACGGAATTGCTTTTGAGCCAGATTGCTCAGGGTTATGAAGAAACACCTGACGAAGAAGAACAAGAATTTAAGTAGGTTATATGGCAGAACAATCTTTTTTTGTTGACATAGACTGCTATCAGCAGAAAAAATCCGGTCAAAACGCTTTCGGTGATTGTTTTAAATCAAAACGATACACTGATGAAGGCAGGCTTCTTGCAGTTCTGTCCGATGGTCTGGGCAGCGGAATAAAAGCGGATATTCTTGCCACAATGACGGCTACTATGATTTTAAAATTTATTGAGGACGGCAAGGATATTTTGAAAGCAACTGAAGTTATCATGAACTCCCTGCCTGTATGTCAGGTTCGTAAAATCAGCTATGCAACGTTTTCTGCATTTGAATGTACAGATGAAGGTCTGATAAAAATAGTTGAAGAGGGTAATCCGGATTTTATTCATATCAGGAACGGCTCTGTTCTCGAACATGAACCGAGAGTTATAACATCGAAAAAATTTACCAACAGACATATGCACCTGTACAATTTTAAACTTGAACCGGAAGACAGATTGATTTTTTGCTCGGACGGTGTAACTCAATCCGGTATGGGTACGGATGAGTACAAACTCGGCTGGAGAAGAGAGGGGTTGATAAACTTTGTGGAAGAAGAAATTTCAAGAAACCCTACAATATCCAGCAGTCATCTTGCACATGAAATTGTGAAAGAGGCAATAAGAAAAGAACCCGAGCACAAAGCAAAGGACGATGTATCTGCGCTGGTTCTTTATTTTAGAAAACCGAGAAATCTTTTGATTTTCACCGGACCTCCGTACAGACAGGACAGAGATGCCGAGTATTCAAAAATATTTGATGACTTTGACGGCAGAAAAGCAATTGTCGGCGGAACAACGGCAAATTTGATTGCAAGAGAACTCGGACGTGAGATTACTACGGAAAAATACAATAAGGGTATGCTGCCGGCATGTTCCCATATGGAAGGCGTTGATCTTATTACCGAGGGGATTTTGACACTTACAAAGGTGCTGGAATATTTGAATGAAGGGTATGACAGATGGCCTGATGATGCAGCCGGACGTTTGATTGAGCTGCTTTTGGATTCGGATGTTATCAATTTTATGATAGGTTCAAAATTAAATCAGGCTCATTATGATCCTGATTTGCCGTTGGAATTGGAAATTCGTAAAAATGTTGTAAAACAGCTGGAAAAAATTTTATCAGGACGTTATATTAAAAAGGTAAACCTCAAGTTTATTTAGTGAAATTGTACAACTGTCCCGCAAAGCTATCTTGTGTATAGTCCATATTATTGCTGGACAAACAGTTTCAAGACATCAAGCAAAGGGAGAAATAAATGGAAGAATCCGGAAAAATCAGTTTGGAATTATGCTTTGGTACTACATGCTTTGTCATGGGTGCTTCAAAATTACAGGAGATTGAATCGTACATTCCTCCTCAATACAAAAATAAGGTCGAGGTTAAGGCAAATACTTGTCTGGATTTGTGCAAAAATGCAACATATATGAAAGCTCCTTTTGTAAAAGTTGATGGAGAAATAATCTCTGAGGCAACAGTTGAGAAGGTAATTAAAGCAATAGAGAGAAAGATTGATGGATAACAGCAATACAACACATTTAAAAAGAGAAGTACTGGTTAGATTAATCAGGGCGTTTATTAATCAGGAAATGAAGGATTTGTACAAACTTCCTTTTGAAATGCGTCCGAAAAATGCAGATGTTCCGTACAGATGCTGTATTTATAAAGAAAGAGCTATTCTGAGACAACGAGCAATTGCCGGATTGGGAATGAGTGTTGAAACAGATGATGAAATGACATCTCTTACACAATACGGTCAACAGGCAATCGAAAGAGAAAAGCCGGATGAAGAAATTTTGACGGTTGTGGAAACTGCCTGCAAGGGCTGCGTTCCCAGCCGTGTTTATGTTACTGAACTCTGTCAGGGTTGTGTTGCAAGACCCTGCGTTTCTACATGTAAGTTTGGTGCTATACAAATAAAAGACGGAAAATCTGTTATAGACGGCGAGAAATGTAAAAATTGCGGTATGTGTATGAATGTATGCCCGTACAGCGCAATTGTCAGACTCAAAGTGCCTTGTGAAGATGCTTGCCCGGTCGGAGCAATCACTAAAAACGAAAACGGACATGCGGAAATTGATTTTGATAAATGTATAAGCTGCGGTGCATGCGTAGGTGCTTGCCCGTTTGCTGCCGTACATGAGAAAAGTCAGGTTATAGATATTTTGAAACAAATAAAAGCTGGCAAAAAAGTTGTTGCTATGCTGGCTCCGTCAGTTGTCGGACAGCTGCCTGTTTCTATAAATAAAATTGCTCAGGGCTTGATAAAATCAGGCTTTGATGAAGTCTTTGAAGTAGCATACGGAGCAGATGTGACAGCAAGAACAGAAGCTGTTGACTTTAAAGAAAGAATGGAAGAAGGTCATGAATTTATGACTACATCCTGCTGTGCAGCATACAATGAGCTTGTTGACAAACACATTCCGGAAATGAAACCTTTCCGTTCCGAAACAAGAACACCTATGCACTATACAGCTCAAATTGTCAAGGAAAGATATCCTGACTGTGTTGCTGTATTTATAGGACCTTGTGTTGCAAAAAGAAAAGAAGCACAAAAAGATGAATACACTGATTATGTAATGAACTTTGAGGAGATGGGCGCACTGTTTGTTGCGATGAATATAGAAGTTGCTCATCTTGATGACTATCAGTTTGCGGATGTTGCATCAAAAGAAGGGAAAAACTTTGCGGTAACCGGCGGAGTTGCTGAATCTGTTAAGGTTGCATTGAAAGATTTTCCGGAGCTTTTCCCGACATGCGTTAACGGCTTGAATCCAAAATCAGTCAGAGATTTGAAAAACTGGGCGAAAAAAGGTCAGTGTCCGGAAGGTAACCTAGTAGAAATCATGGCTTGTGAAGGCGGATGTGTTGCCGGTTCGGCTTGTTTGAACAACAAACGTATTACGACCAAAAAGGTTCAGGAATATGCAAATGAAGCGCAATGCATAAATGATTTGCCTGATATTGAATTAAAAGCTTCAAAATAAACTGACACACAAAAAGAGACCTCTCGTATACCGAGAGGTCTCTTTTTATATAGAAATTTTGGTGTTAACTTAATTTTAAAACTGTTTGTGATTGAAACTTATATATATTGAGCTTTTGCAGGTCAAATGCTGGTTTTTGCCGTAAAAACGAACTGCTTTTGTTACACTACAAAACTCTTGCTTAAGTTTCATGTTTCGTTTATAACATGTGTGTGTTCGAGAAAAATTTGCGATAAGGAACTTGAGCAAATTTTTCGAGTGACACCTTCAAAAGGTGAGTCTTTGAGCTTCGAAAGCTCGAAGCAAAAAGACGACACTAGATTAGATTATTTAGTACGATGTACAAATAGAGAGGAGCTATAAAATGGCTAAAAAAGTTGCAATTAACGGCTTCGGAAGAATTGGCCGTAACACATTAAGAGCAGCAGTTAGAGAAGGTATCTTCGACAAAATCGATTACGTTGCTATCAACGACCCCGGCTTGAAACCCGCTGATGCTGCAAGACTTTTCAAATATGACTCTGTAATGGGTAAATTTGATGGTGAAGTTGAAGCTTATGATGAAGGTATCATCGTAAACGGTAAAAAAATTAAATTCTTTGCAGAAAAAGATCCTGCACAATTGCCTTGGAAAGATCTCGGTGTAGAAGTTGTTGTTGAATCAACAGGTTTCTTCACAGATGCTGAAAAAGCAAAAGCTCACATTGCTGCCGGTGCTAAAAAAGTTATCATTTCAGCTCCTGCTACAAACGAAGACAAAACAATCGTATTGGGCGTAAACGAAAACGAATACGATCCTGCTAAACACAATGTAATTTCTATGGCATCTTGCACAACAAACTGCTTGGCTCCTGTAGCTAAAGTTATCGATGAAAAATTCGGTATTGTTAAAGGTTTGATGACTACTGTTCACTCTTATACAGGTGACCAGAGAATTCTTGATGCAGGTCACAAAGATCCTAGAAGAGCTAGAGCTGGCGCTTTGAACATTGTTCCTACAAAAACAGGTGCTGCTAAAGCTGTTGCTCTTGTTTTGCCACAACTTAAAGGTAAATTGGATGGTTTCGCTATGCGTGTTCCTACTCCGGACGTATCTTTGGTTGACGTTGTATTTGAACTTTCAAAAGACGTTACTGTAGAAGAAGTTAACGCAGCTCTCAAAGAAGGTGCTGACGGACATGTTCTCTGCTATACAGAAGAACCGCTTGTATCTTCTGACTATGTTGGAACATCTCAATCATCAACAGTTGATGCTTTGTTGACTCGTGTAATGGGCGGCAATCAAGTTAAAATCATTTCTTGGTACGATAACGAAATGGGTTATTCAACAAGATTGGCTGAAACTACATTGATGGTTGCTGAAAAGTTATAATTTTATTAAAAGAATAACTTAAAAACGGCGATGACTTTTGTCATTGCCGTTTTTGTTTAATTTGTTTTTATGATCTGTAAAATATTCTTTTCGGATTCGTTTTCGATTGATGTATTGATAATATTTATTATGTAAAACAAAGATTTATGATATATAACGACCATATTGTCATCCTGAACTAGTTTCAGGATCTTTCTGGATAGAGAGTAGGTTGGGCATACCTGCCCAACAGATACATTTTTACAAAAATCTTTGTCCTTGAAATAAAAATCTTTATTTTCATAGATACTTTTCTTTCTTTTTTGCGGCGAATAGAAAGAAAAGTATCACAAAAGAAAGAAAAAGACGCAGGACAAAAAACACAGTAAATTTTCATCACAAATTTTGCAT
>CALVEJ010000002.1 GCA_944326535.1 Candidatus Gastranaerophilales bacterium
CCAAACTTCAACTTCTCTTTCAGTAAGCTGTGCTCTGGCATCGGACATATAAGATCCGTTTTGAAAATTTATATTTTCAGGTTTCGGGAAAAGATTCAGCGCTACCTGTGCAACGGCAGAATCCAGCCAGCAGGCTCCCTTTGCCACATTGGCAATTACTGAAGAAAGAGTTTTGGGATCAATATCTTTTAAACAATAAGCAGAAGCTCCCGAGCCCAGCGCTGCCAGTACCTCTTCTTCTCTGTCATGAGAAGTAAGGATAATAACTTTTGTTTGCGGAGACAATTCTTTGACTTTTTGGGTTGCTTCTATTCCGTTCATTTCCGGCAAGCCCAAATCCATCAATACAACATTTGGTTTTTCTCTTTTTATAATTTCCAAACCTCCCGTTGCATCTTCAGCCTCTCCTATTACGTTTATATTCTCAAATTCATTCAATGCAGAACGCAAACCTACTCTTGTGAGTTTATAATCTTCAACAATCACTACACTGATAACCTGATTGTCTTGTTCAACAGTAGTCAACATCAATCTAACCTTTTCCTTTCTCTTTGCAATTTTTAATCAGCCAATTAATAATTTTGGGGAACAAATTTTGTTTTCATGTAATTATTGACGATTAAAAATTTATAAGATATTATCCACCTCGGCAATATTTTGGAAAAAGTTGCATGAATTTTTGTCGTTTAGTATTGCTCCGATCATGTAAAAAGATCCGGAAATGATTATCAGGCTGTCCTTGTTTTCAGCAGCAAGATATTCCAAATCTCTCTGGTTTATCAAACAAGCATCCGGCATTATTTTTCTGTAATCTTCAATTTTTACGCTGTTTGGATACAGGAAATTGTAAAAATACACTTCATCTTCGGCACGGAAAAGTGTCTGCATGACTTTTTTGTAGTCTTTTGTCTTGAGAGATCCGTATATCCAAATTCTTTTTTTGTCAGGAAAGTAATAATCAAGACTCTGCCGTAAAACTCTGGCACCGTCCGGATTGTGTGTTCCGTCAATCAAAAGTTTATATTTTTTTATATACTGCATCCTGCAAGTCCAAAAAACTGTTTTCAGGGCTTTTTGTATTGCTTTTTCAGAAATGTCATATCCTGTTTTGTTCAAATATTCAACACAAGCCAGTGCAAGCTCGAGATTTTCTCTCTGCCAAAGACCAAGAAGGTTGAATTCATACTCTTTTCCATGATACAGAGCATAATTTGTTTTGTCTTTGTATACCAATTCTATTTTATTCTCAGGAATAAGAACTATGCTGTTTCGTTCTTTTGCAATTTTTGAAATGGTTTCAAAACCACTGTTATAGCTTGCAACAAGAACGGGACAGTCGTTTTTTATAATACCCGCTTTTTCAAAAGAAATTTTTTCAATCGTATCACCCAGCCTGTCAGTATGATCGAGACTTATTGAAGTTATTACGGAAAGAATATTCTTGTCGATTGCATTTGTTGCATCCAGCCGCCCGCCAAGACCCGTCTCTATAACGCATATATCCGTTTGCTTATCCGAAAAATATTTGTATGCAGCAGCCGTAAGAAGTTCAAACTCTGTCAGGTAAATATCATTTGTTTTTGCAATATCACTGATTTCAAATATAAGATCAGCAAATTCTGTTTTGGAAATATCTCTCTGGTTTATTTTTATTCTTTCGGTATATTCAAGTATATGTGGGCTTGTATAAAGACCGGTTTTGTATCCGGCACAGGTTAGAATTTTGGACAAAATTGCACAGGTGGAGCCTTTTCCGTTTGTTCCCGCCACATGGATTATTTTCAGGTTGTCCTGAGGATTTTTGAGCAGTTCAAGAACTTTCTTGACCCTCTCCAATCCAAGACATATATGAAATTTTTCTCTTGATGTTATTAAATTTTTTGCCTGTTCGTATAAATTTTCCATATACAAATTTTACGACAAACCAGCCGTAAAAATACTATCATTATCCGGGAATTTTACGTTATAATCATTAGTATGAAGATTACGGATAAAATTAGTTTTTATACTGCGCTTTTCAGTGCAAAAGTTACAAACAGAGGACTGCATTTTTTAAAAAGGTCAGGCACCTCGATGCCGGGTTTGGTTGCATTAAAAATTTCAAAAAGATTTTTGTCTTTTCTGTCAAAATACTGTGAAAAAGACATTTTAACAATAACCGGCACAAACGGAAAAACGACAACCGCAGGGCTTGCCGCACATATTTTGAAAACAGCAGATAATACTGTTTTGCATAATGAAAAAGGCGCAAATATGCTCTCCGGTATTGCCAGTTCTCTTGCCGTAAGCTACAAACCGTTTTCAAAATTTGATTATGCTGTTTTGGAATCTGATGAAGCGTATCTCACAAAACTGTATGACTACATAAATGCCGACTATTTGCTTGTTACGAACCTTTTCCGTGACCAATTGGACAGATACGGAGAACTGGATACAACAGCAAAAAAAATACAAGAGGCAATAGAAAAAAATCGCAATCTGAAACTGTTTATAAATGCGGATGACCCTATGCTTTCAGAGCTGGGAGCAGGAAACAGAAAGATTTTCTTCGGTTTTGATAATATTACATACAAAACTTCTTTGAAAGACTCTCTCTCACCGGCTGAGGCTGTTGTCTGCCCATGCAAATCCGATTTTTCGTATGAAAAAAGATACTACGCACACATAGGAAAGTATTTTTGTGAAAATTGCGGCAGAAAAAGACCGGAGCCCGACTACAGGGCTTATGCCGTAATATATGATGATTATTCTGAAATATATTTGAAATACCGCCCGAACGGGGAAGAAAAGGAATTGTATTTTAAAACGCCTCTTGTAGGTTTGTACAATGCCTACAATGCTCTTGCCGCCATAAGTATAGCTCTGGAACTCGGCATTTCTCACGAAATAATACAAAAGAGTCTGGAGTCATATAAATCAGTTTTTGGCAGAGCAGAAAAACGTGTAATAGACGGAAAAAACATTTTAATTCAATTGATAAAAAATCCGACCGGAGCTTCGGAGGTTCTCAGAACGGTAAACAAAAATACATCAAAAAAATTGTTGATAATAATAAATGACAACTACGCTGACGGAAGAGATGTTTCATGGCTGTGGGATGCTGATTTTGAGCTGTTAAAAGACTATCCTGAAAATATCATAGTCAGCGGAACAAGAGCATATGACATGGCTGTCAGAATGAAATATGCCGGTTTTGATTTTTCAAAAATTGAGGTAAAAAATGATATCAAAGAAGCGATAAAATATGCACTTTCTGGAATAAATCCGGGAGAGCAGCTTTTGATAATGCCGACTTATACCGCATTATTAGAAATGCAGAAGATATTACGATAATGCAGATTTTTTTTAAACTAATTCTTTTCGCAGTACTCAATGAGTTCGTTTTGCCAGTCTTCTATTTTTTCAATATAAAAATCAGCACCCTTTTTCATACAAAGCTGACGGTGTTCTTTTTTGGAAGAAGCTGTCATAACCCCTACCACCGTATTTGCATCATTAATCTTTGACAGTTTTACAAGCTCATCCAGCAGAATAAAACCCTCTCTGTCGGTAGGGATAAACAAATCCATTATCACAAGTTTGAACGGATGCTTTTTGTATTTTGTAATTGCATCATATATTTCTTTTGCAATAGTAACATCGTATCCGAGATTTCTGAACATAACCCCGAGCTGGTATGTAATAACACCAAGATCGTCAACAATCAAAACATTTTTCGGATTTTCTCCATCAACAAACTCCTCTTCAGATGTGATAGAAGAAGATGTCTTGTTTTTTGATTTCGGAGAGCTGAGTTCTTCAAGAGCTTCTGTTTTGGCTCTGTCGAGTTTTCTTTTTATGTCCAAAATCAGATCTTTCAGAAGATCTACATTGATATTTTTTTCTCCCGGAGGAATTTTTCCGACAAGACCGTATAACTGTTCCAGAAACTCATCGTCAACTTCTATTGTTCGTTTTTTGGGTTGTTGTTCTTCGCTCATAACTCTATCTTATCATACTTTTTACTATATATTATATTATAATAGCGTTTTTTAAAAAATTTGCCACCATTTTTTTTCAGAATTGTTTTTTTTAAGCCCCGAAATACAGTTTTTCAAAAGCTGTATCATTTGAATGTCGGTAAGGTTAAAGTGATGCTGCAAATCACGAAAATATTTGAGTGCATATTTTTCCGCACTTTGCATGGAATTTTGTTTTTTGCCGCTTAAAAGGTTTTCCCGCATATTTGCTCCTTTCATTCTATGATATATGGAATTTCGCAGAAAAACATTGTCAAAAAGATTAATAGCAGGCTAATTTATATTTTTTTGCTCCGATTCTTGTTTCATGGAAGTACATATTTCATCAAAACAATCCTCAAACGCTTTTACAACAACGGGATCAAACTGGGTGCCAGAACCTGTTTTGATTTTTTCAAGCGCTTCATGCATATCAATTTTGTTTCTGTAAGATCTATCCGAAACAACGCTGTCAAAAGCATCTGTTACTGCAATAATTCTGGAACCCATAGGTATTTCTTCGCCCCTGATACCGAACGGATAACCAGTTCCGTCATATTTTTCATGGTGATATTTTATTATTTCAACCACATCTTTGAGCTGTTTGATATCTTCAAGGATTTTTACACTGTATGTGATATGTTTTTTAATTTCGTCATATTCTTCCTGTGTAAGTTCGTCAATCTTGTAAAGAATGTCATCGGAAATCCCTATCATTCCGATGTCATGAAGCATGCCTGCAAGCTCTATTTTTCCGACATCAATTGTTGACAAACCGAGTTTTTTTGCAATAAGTATTGAGTAATATGTGATACGTCTGCTTCTTCCTGAGGTAAAAGAATCTTTTGCATCCAGAGCTTCCATAATAGCTTTGATTGTTCCGGAAAACAGTTCTTTCAAATCAGCAATGAGTTTGTCGTTATCGTATTTCAGCTGATAATATTCAAGAGCGGAAGAGACAATAAGCTGCAATTCATCCGGATTGAAAGGTTTTTTTACGTATCTGTAGATTTTTGCATAGTTGATAGCATCAATCAAAATATTTGCATCAGAATATGCAGTGAGAAGTATTCTCATGGAATCAGGTCTGATTATCTGAGATTCTTTTAAAAATTCTACCCCGTCCATTTCCGGCATTTTGTGATCGGAAATAACAAGCTCAAAATCCTTTTCTTTCAACAACTCAAGCGCATGCAAGGGTGATGTTGTTTTTTCCAGATTGTATGTACCTCGAAGAGTCCTGTACAAAAGAGCAAGGTTGTCTTCTTCATCATCTACTAGTAATATGTTATATTTTTTTTCTGCCATTTGTTAAATCCGTAATCTATTTTTTATGCTGCATTGTGATTGGTAGTATTATAGTAAATTTGCTTCCTTTGCCTTTTTCTGAAACAAGATTTATTGTTCCATTGTGATTTTTTATGACTTTATAGCTGATTGCCATACCCAGACCCGTTCCCTGTCCTACCTCTTTTGTTGTAAAGAACGGATCAAAGACTTTTTTGCGGATTTCTTCGTCCATACCGCAGCCGTTATCTTCAAATTCTATTGTAACATTTTTGCCATCAGATTTTAATCTTATCCAGATATCGCCTTTATCCTGAATTGCAAAAGCCGCATTGTCCAGAATATTCATAAATACCTGATTTAACTGCCCGCCAAAGCCTTCTACATGCGGAAGGTTTTCCTGATATTCTTTGTGGACGGTTATTCTGTTTTTCAGTTTATTATGCAGAATATTAAGGGTTGTATCAATTTCTCTGGGAAGATCAACATTGTTGATAACAGCTTCTTCCAATCTCGAAAAATTCTTTAAATCCAAAACAATATTCTTTGTTCTTTCTGTTCCTTCCTGACAGCTTCTGATTAGTTCAGGCAAGTCTTCTTTCAAGAAAGCAAGATCGATTTCTTCTTTCAGATCATTGATTTGCCGTTTGTGCTCCTCTGTCAGATCCGAATCAAATTCCGTATATTTGTCAATCACTGACATTAAATCTGTTGTGTAGTTTTTGAGATGAATAAGGTTTCCGTATATAAAGTTAACAGGATTGTTGATTTCATGTGTAATACCTGCAACAAGTTCGCCAAGCGATTTCATTTTTTCCGAGTGGACCATCATTGCCTGCGTGCTTTTCAATTCGGAATATGCTACCTCCAACTCTTTTGTTCTGTCTTTTACCTGTTGTTCCAAAGATTGATAGAGTTTTTCCAGAGATTCCGCCATTTCATTGTATGAACGGATTAGTCTGTTTATTTCAAGATAATTTGTTTCTTCAAGACGATGAGAAAAATTACCTTTCGCAAAATCTCCCAAACTTTTTATCAAAATATTTATAGGTTTAATCAAAATTCCCGAAATCAGATTAGACAGGAAAAATCCCAGGAAAATAAATATAAATACCATTGCGAGCATATTGTCCCGCAGCATGTCCAGATATATTTTTGTAATAGGCTCGTTATAAAAGCCGAGTTCTATAAGTTTGTTGTTTTTGGTTACAGACAGCTTGTAAATATTTTCACTGAGAGGTTTTTCTTTTGCTTTTTTCTTTAATGATTTGTCAGAAATATTGTTTTGTATAAACAGCTGTTTGAGTTTCATACTCGGCTCTGTTTTTACTATATACTGACCTGTCGGAATATCTTTTATTATAACTGTTGCAACAATATTGCTGTCTACCATCTTTTGTGCTGTTGCTTTAAGTTCCGAAGTATTTCCCAACTGTTCTCCTAATGTTTGAAAAATCGTAATTGATATAGAATCATTCAAATCTTTTGATTGATCCGTAATTTGATGTGCAAGATTGTTCACTGTTGCTATAGAATACCAAGCGATACAAAAAACAGTAATGGCAATGAGCATTGTAGTAAATGCAGCAAATTGCGTGCTCAGTTTTGTTCTGAATTTGCTTTTTGGTTTTCTAATATTTTTCATATTTTTTTCAGGCATCTTTTTCATATTTTCATCTTCTTTTATCTTATGAATTTATTAAGCTTCTTTTTCTTTTTTGTTCTATCAAAAATTTTACCTGTATAGTAGCCAAGCGTGCCGACTATAAGAGCACCGGGAACTATTATACAAAGCGCATACAAAAGAGTGTTGAGATCAATTACTCCTCTTGTTCTGACAAAAATAATACTGCAGCACAAAAACACTGTCAGACTTGCTGACATTCCGCATAACTTTTTTGCATATGAGATACCTTTTGCTGTCATAGTTTTTTCTTATTTGTTTGTATTTTCCGATTGTTTTTTGAAACAGAACTGCACAATTGCTATCTTATCAATATTTTTGAGTGCAATAAACCGTCCTGATATAATATTTTTTACTGCTTTATTTTTCAAATGAACTTCATCCACCCTGATTGGACGGAAAAAGCATTCTATAGGTATGTTACTTTCAAGAGAAAACTCTATCAAATAGTCTTTTTCGGGAGAAAGCGGAATATCGGCAAGAATTTTCATACCGCCTGCGCTGATGTCTATTGTAGAGCAAATGTATTCATTTTCTCCGTCTTTGAGTGTAAATTCTTTTTCAAAGTCTATTCTTGTATATTCACGTCTTTGAAGCAGGTCATATGTTTTTTTGTCAAAAGAAGCACTGACAACTTTTTGATTTTCATCCGTTTTTTCAACTTTTGTCTTAAAATACAGCATTCCGTCATCTACAACTGTAAAAATCTCTATAGGTTCGCCTTTTGAGTAATAGGGCAAATCTTTCTCGTTGACTTCAAATTCAATTATGTCACGATCTGTTTTTATTATTTTTGATGACATTGAACCTTTAATATCTTTTGGAACCACACATATTTTTTGATTTTTTTTCAATAATTTTTTCATAACCAAAATTCTTTCTTCTCGTTTTTGATATTATGTGCGTGCTGCAGCGACCCTGACAACACCTATGGATTTTGCTTTTACGTTGTTGCTGATTTCATTATACGACATAACCGCTATTTGTGGATACGTTCTTTCGATGAGTCTTCTGAACGGAAGTCTTATAGGAGAAGAACACAAAAGCACGGGCTGGTTGCCGGAAGTGCTTATTGCTCTTTCCAGTTCGCTGTTGAGATTGTCCATAAGTTTGCGGGTGAACTCAGGATCCAGAGTCAAACTAGTTCCGTCCGGACTTACACCTTGAGCAATTGTATTTTCAACATCCGGCGCAAGCGTTACCGCAAGAAGCTCTCCCGTATCAGCGAGGTTTTGTTTGCATATGCTTCTTGCAAGTGCCTGTCTAACCTGTTCTGTCAGGTAATCAGCATTCTTGCTTACACGGGATTGAAGACTCAAAACTTCAAGTATAGTCTTCAAATCACGGACAGAAACACGCTCTTTGAGAAGATTGTAGATAATTTGCTGGACTTCTGCCACTGTCAAATCTTTCATAAGATCCGCAACATATTCTTCCGACACTTCTTTTTTCAAATTGTCTATAAGCTGCTGTATATCTGATCTTGAAACAATCTCGGCTGCATTCTTTTTGATTACCTCTGTCAGGTGAGTGGATATTACGGCAGACGGGCTTACTACCGTATAGCCGTATGTCTCGGCAATTTCTTTGTCTTTGTCTTCTATCCAGATTGCCGGCAGACCGAACGCAGGTTCAATTGCACTGATACCGTTAATACCCGGATCATTGTCAGATCCGCCCGCATTCATCGCAAGACTTCTGTCGGGATAAACTTCTCCCGATTCTATCGGTACACCCTTCAATTTTATTTGATAACTGTTTGGCGGAAGCTGAAGATTGTCTCTGACTCTTATTGACGGAAGAACAATCCCGAGATCCAGCGCTGTCTGGCGCCTTATCTGGGCAATTCTTTCCAGCAGGTCTCCGCCTTGTTCAACATCCAGCAGCGGAACAAGCCTGTATCCGATTTCCATTTCTATTGTTTCTACATTCAGAAGCTCCATTACGCTTTCCCGTGTAGCTTTTTTCTTTTTCTTTCCGGTTTTCGGACCGAAAGCGTTTTCCTGTTTTTTTGCTTCTTCAGCTGCTTTTTCTTCTTCCACTTTTTTGACTTTTTCCGTTTTATTTTTGCTGTAAGCCAGCCAGCCGATACCCAGAGAAACAAGGATAAAAGGAATAGTCGGCATACCCGGAACAAGACCGAGAAGCAAGAGCAAAACAGAAACAATTGCCAGTACAATCGGGTTTGAGAACATTTCTTTCTTGATATCATCACTCAAAGATTCTTCCTGTCCGCTTGCACGGGAAACAATCAAACCTGTAGAGAATGAAATCAACAAAGCAGGCAGCTGAGAAACAAGACCGTCACCTACGGTCAGGATAGTGAAAGTGTTCAATGCGGTCATGATATCCATTTTCATCTGCCACAAACCAATAACAATACCGGCAAAAATATTTACCACGGTAATGATGATGCCGGCTGTGGCATCACCTTTTACAAACTTTGAAGCACCGTCCATTGTACCGTAGAAATCAGCTTCTCTTTCAAGTTTTCGCCTTCTTGCTTTTGCCTGGTCTTCGTTAATCAATCCGGAGTTCAAATCCGCATCAATAGACAGCTGCTTACCGGGCATACTGTCCAAAGTAAACCTTGCCGATACTTCCGCAACTCTTGTTGCACCGCCGGTGATAACCATAAAGTTGATTACAACAAGCAAGATAAAGATGATAAAACCGACAATGTAGTTTCCTCCTACAACGAACTGTCCGAAAGCGTTGATAACTTCACCGGCTGCACCGTTGAGGAGAATAAGCCTTGTTGAACTTACGTTCAAACCCAGACGAAAAATTGTAGCCACAAGAAGTATTATCGGGAAAGAGGAATACTCAAGCGGCTCTTTTATAAAAAGACAAACGAGCAAAATTATGACGGAAAGAGATATGTTCAGTGTTAGCAAAATATCCAGCAGCATTGGCGGCAGCGGGATAATCATCATAGCAACGATTATGACAATACCGATTGCCATGATTATATCGTTGTTTCTAAGTAAGCTTGCTAAAGCACCCAAGTTCATATGATTAATTTCACTCTTTCCCAATATTAATAATAGCCTATATAGATTTATTTATCGAATTCTTTACCAAACTTAAATATTCATCCATATTTTGGCATATTAAATAGCAAAAAAAATCGATTATATGTTTTAATATGGAATAAAAAGGAGCTGCTTATGACTGTTTCTTCTAGTCTGTTAAATTTGATACCCGTGTCTCAGCCAACTCCGGCACCCGATAGCGCCGCGAAAATAACGGCAAGTATAAATATTTCCGACATTGAAGATGACCTGCCGAGAAAAAATGAAGAGCCGCTTTTTGAAAATGATTTTTGGAATAATATTGCACAAAAAATCAAACAAAAAATTTTTGATGCAAGAATAAAAAAACTTGAAAATACTCCCGCCGAAAAAAGGACTTCCGCCCAGCAGGCAGAATATGAGGCAAATGAAAGATCGATAGGATATAACACCGACCTGGATTATATGGTATAATTCTATTTATTTAAACGGGAGAAGAAATGCTCATAAAAACGTTCCCCATGGGGTTAATCGGAACAAATGCATACCTTGTGATTGATGAAGAATCAAAAGAAGCCGTCGTGATAGATATTGGCGGGGATTTTCAGGTTATCAAAGACGAAATCGAAAAAGAAAATGCAAAGCTGAAATACATTTTGAACACTCACGGACATTTTGACCATATTCTCGGAGAAAAAGATGCTCAAACATCAACCGGTGTTGATGTATACGTGCACGAAAAAGACAAATATCTTGTGGAAAATTTGCCAAAACAGTTAGAAAAATTCGGTTTTGTTGCAAATGCACTCCCGCCCGAAAACGTAAAAACTTTTACGGAAAATGATACTTTTAAACTCGGACAAAATGAGATAAAAGTAATCCATACTCCGGGACACACCCCCGGCAGTGTTTGCTTTTTGATTGAAAAAAATCTTTTTTCCGGTGATACTTTGTTTTATACATCTGTCGGCAGAACGGATTTTGAAGGGGGAAGCTTTGCACAGCTGAGCGACTCCATTACAAAAAAATTGTTCACACTTGACGATGATATAACTGTTTACCCCGGACATGATACGAGAACAACTATAGGCTACGAAAAAAAATATAACTGCTATTTCGGTTCTCAAAACATGGAAATATAGCCCAATATCCTAAAAATAAAAAGAGACGAAAACAGTTGGTTTTCGTCTCTTTTTATTTCAAATCAGATATTTCCTAAAAAGCGCACATTCTGTGAACTCTGAGGAAGTTTGTTCTGCCAGTAATCAGGTTAGGAATTGAACCGATAATAATAACTCTGTCGTCTTTTTTGTATTCTGTCTTTTCAAGCAGGAGCTTGTCGATTTTTTTGAGCAATTCATCGTTCAAAACAACATCCCAATCTTTGTGATAAGGGTGCATATCCCAGAACAAATTAAGCTTTCTGCATGTTTTTTCCTGATCGGAAATAGCAATAACAGGAACAGACGGTCTGAGTTTTGACAGAAGTTTTACAGTATATCCTGTATGGGTAAATGCCAAAATTGCTTTTGCCTCAAGGTCATGAGCCATTTTAACAGCAGCAGCTGCAACTGCCTGAGGAGTTGGTTCATATTTTGAGTTCATCGGCAAATCAAGGTTGTAGCTGACAAAATTGCTCTGTTCAACATCGTGTGCAATCATTGCCATCATTTTTACGGCTTCAACAGGATATTTACCGGCTGCTGTTTCTCCTGAAAGCATTACAGCATCAGCTCCGTCAAGGATTGCATTTGCAACGTCAGATGCTTCTGCTCTTGTCGGAATAGGTTCTTCTATCATAGACTCGAGCATCTGCGTAGCAACGATACAAGTTTTTCTGTGAGCAAATGCAGCGTCAACAATTTGTTTTTGAACCATCGGAACTTTTTCCGGTGCAAGCTCAATACCCAGGTCTCCTCTTGCTACCATAACAGCATCTACTACATCGAGAATTGATTCAATGTTTTTTACTGCTTCCGGTTTTTCTATTTTTGCGACTATCGGAATATCTGCACCGAAGTGGCTCAGGTATTTTTTTGCAAGCATAACATCATCTTTGTCTCTTACAAAAGACAGCGCAAGATAATCAGCGTTGTTATCAACAGCAAATTTGATAAAGTCAACATCTCTTTCTGTGATAGCAGATACGCTTTTTGTTCCGCCCGGGATGTTGATACCTTTTCTGGGTTTAAGCAATTCGCCATGAAGTACTTTTACATGGACTTTTGAGCCTTCTTTTTTTGTTACTTCAATTTTGATTTTTCCGTCATCAAGAAGAATACATTCTCCTTCGTGAACATCTTCTGCAACGCCTTTGTAGTCCACAGGAACAATGTTCGGATCTGTTTGTTCAAGCCCGTATTCCAAAACTAGTTCTTTTCCGGGTTCAAGAGGAATAGGTTCAATAAGGTTGCCTACTCTGATTTTTGGACCCTGAAGGTCAACCAGAACAGGGATAAAAGTTTTGAGTCTTTTTTCAACATTTCTTATTCTTTCAATAGCTTCTGCATGTTCTTCCGGTGTGTTGTGTGAAGTGTTGATACGAAACATCGTAGCACCGGCAAGGACAAGTTCTTCTATTGTATTTTCGTCTCTGCTTGCAGGTCCCAGTGTGGCAACAATTTTTGTTTTGTTCTTTTTCATAATCATTTTCTTCGTCCTTATTAATGTTTGGCAATTTTTGTTATTAACTTATAAAAGAGGCATGCATTTCTGCATGCCTTTATTTTATTATTTTTAGTTTTGATGTTCTTTTTGATAAGCGTAAGTAGCTTCCATTTCTTCGATTGAGGCATAAACAGAATGGCATCCGCAATCAACGTGAACTATTTCGCCTGTTACACCCGAAGAAAGGTCAGAAACAAGATAAAGACCTGTTTTACCTACATCTTCAAGAGAAACATTTCTTTTCAAAGGTGCTTTCAAAATAGCTGCTTTAAGCATTCTGTCAAAACCCGAAATGCCTTTTGCTGCAAGAGTTTTTACCGCACCTGCTGACAGGCAGTTTACTCTTACACCGATTTTTCCGAGATTTTCAGCAAGATATCTTGCTGAAGATTCAAGCGCTGCTTTTGCAACTCCCATTACGTTGTAGTTTGCAACAACTTTTTCTGATCCGAGATAAGTCAATGCAAGGATTGCACCGCCTTCATTGAAGAGAGGTTTTGCATTTCTTGCCAGAGTAACAAGTGAATATGCACTTACACCAAGAGCTGTATCCCAACCTGCTTTTGATGTATCAATAAAATCACCCATCAAATCTTCTTTGTTTGCAAAAGCAACTGCATGGATAACAAAGTCAAGTTTTCCGTAGATTTTTTCATATTCAGCAAAAACTGCTTTTACCTGTTCTTCATTTGTTACATCGCATTCAGAAATCATTTTTGCATTCATTTCTTCTGCGAGCGGTCTTACTCTGGATTCCATTGCTTCATTGGCATAAGTAAATGCAATTTCCGCACCTGCTTCATGGATTTGTTTTGCAATTGCATAAGCAATACCTCTGGAATTGGAAACTCCGAAAATAATACCTTTTTTGCCTTCCATTAACTTCATAAAAAATCTCCTTTTAATACTGTCTTCATAATAGTATCAACATGTTTTTATGTCTACATTTGAAATAATTCTATAGAATAAGTGTAAATTTTGTGCAAAAACTATTGGCAAAAATGTCAAATCGGTGCATAATATATGCAGGTCACTTTATATACATTTATTTGTGTTTATTATTTTTATTTTGAGAAAAGAGGTCTGTGTATGAATAACATTGGCAATAAGAAAAGTTTTCGAAAAATTGTTTCTGCCCAAAATACCGAAACTCCGGCAGAAAATCTTTCAAAATTCAGAAAGAGCATCGATGCGAGACTTGCTGCGCCAATACAGGAACTGCCAAAAATTGACAGAGTCCCGGGTCATGATGTTCTGTTTTTTGAATAATTTGGATTAATAAAAAATGCCTCTAATGAGGCATTTTTTATGCAGTATAATTCGAAATGAAATATCGCAAAGATTCTTCACTTCCGAAAAACGCATCGAACATTGATTAAACCGGCTTTGCAAGAAACTCTTCTTTTTTAATCTTTCTTCCGCAGCACTTGTCCTCATCACAGTAACCCAGACGTTCGCATTTTGGAACCAGATATGGAGCAAGCCAGGGTTCTTCTTTCAAAAGTTCTTCACACATCATCTTTGTCATAATCCTGATTTCTGTTTGTGCACGGGTGCATAGTCTGATATTGGCAAGATGTATAAGCTCTCTGAGGTTCATAGATGCAACCATAGAACTTGCTGTTGCGTTTGGAAGGATAAATCTGGCATCTTCTGCAGGAATTCCTTCTTCTGTCATCTCCAGATAAAAATCAGAAACTTTCGACATAAAGTCATTATATTTTTGCAAAAGTTCAGGTCTTTTTTCAACAGTCGGAGGAACCAAATAGTCAAACTGTCCTTTTTCTTTTACATATCTTTGAGATTTTTGGGAAAAAGAAACATGTCTGTGGCGAACAAACTGGTGTGTACAGGCACGTGAAACATTTGAAATTGCGAACGAAACCTGAATGTGTTCTATTGTTGAATAGTGACCTGAAGAAATCACTCTTTCTATCAAATTGAGCATTTTTTCTTCATCAACTGCTTTGTCATAAATATTTACCGGAGAATCTGCACTATAGCAGGTTCTGCAAGCAGTATAAATTGTTCTGAGCATGTTTTCCGGTTTGGAAATAAGTTTTACTACCGGTTTGTTGTTTTCCATAATTTTCCCCAAATAAATTTTCTCCGACCCTTCCATGATATCATTTGAAAAAATTTTTGTAAAAACATTAATCTTTTTTACATTTTGTCCGTTATCATGCTTGACGGCAATGTTTGAGATGATATGATTTAGGAACAATAGATAATTTTATTGAGTTTACGCCACCAACTTAAACTTTGTAAAATTAGAAGAAGGAAAACAAAATGGCAATAAATTTGAAACAAGAAGAAAAAACTGCAATCATCAAAAAGTTTGGAAAAGATGCAAAAGACTCAGGTTCTGCTGAAGTACAAATTGCACTTTTGACTCAAAAAATTTCTGAACTTACAGAGCATTTGAAAGCTAACAAAAAAGACTTTCAAGGCAGAAGAGGTCTTTTGATGATGGTTGGTCAGAGAAAAAGACTTCTTGCTTATTTGAAAAAACAAGACCTTCAAAAATACAGAGATCTTATCAAAAAACTCGGTATCAGAGGTTAGTTTTTTTAAGAAAACAAATTTACAAACATCCCGAAATTCGGGATGTTTTTTTGTGTAAACTTTTGCTTTAGGATTCTTCGGCTGTCGCCTCAGAATGACGGGTAGTCTAAAAATCACGATTACAAATCATAAAAAAACCTATTCAAAAAATACCCATTTTTTACGTATATTCCATTGAACAGCAGTCAAAACAAAAATAATCACAAATAGAACATAAGCGCCGGCAGAAGCCTCTCCTATATTAAAAAACTCGAATGCATTTTTGTATATCCAGAAAACAAGAACATTTGTGCTGTCCAACGGTCCGCCCTGTGTCATAAGATAAATCAAATCAAACACTTGAAATGAAGAAATCGTTGTAATAACAAGTACAAAAAATATCGTGGGGCTCAACAGCGGGAGAGTAACTTCCCAAAAGGTCTGCAGCGGATTTGCTCCGTCAATTTTTGCCGCTTCAAATACATTTTGATTTATTGCAGAAAAGCCCGATAAAAAAATTACCATGTTGTAACCGATCAACTTCCATGAAGAAACAATAATAAGGGCAATCATTGCAGTATGCGTGTCATAAAGCCAATTTATATGGGTTTTCAATATATAGTTCAAAAGTCCCGTGTTCGGATCAAAAATCCATTCCCATACAATTGCAATTACTATCATAGGAGTAATAAACGGCAGAAAATATGCGGCTTTAAAAAACTCGCTTCCTCTGATTTTGCTGTTCAAAACAGCTGCAAGCACCAGCGGAATTATTATTGATATAACAGCAGTAGAAACAGCGAAAATAAAAGTGTTTTTTAATACGGTAAAAAAAGAAGGGCTTGTCAGAATTGCTTTGTATTTTTCAATACCTGCAAACCGGACGGGAGAAAGAAGGTCCCAATCACAAAAGCTTAAGCAGAATGAAAAAATTACGGGAATAACAATAAAAATCAAAGTACCAAAAACTGCCGGAAAAAGCAGTGTTTTCCAGGCAAATTCTTCGTTTAAAAAATTTTTGACAATTCTTTTCACTTAAAAATTATATCGCTATTTGTTGAAAATCATAAAGGTTTCTTTCAAAAACTCATACCCTTTCAAAAAGGATTCGATATCAACCATTTCATTTGCCGAGTGCATATTGTAGATATCAGCCAATCCAAGCAGATAGGGTTTGAGTATTTGACCGTTTTTGTTTTTCTCATGTGCATAAATATGAGTTTCCGCTCCGGCGTGGAAGGAAGAAACATCACCTTTTATGCCGATATTGTCACATGCCTGTACACATATTTTTTGAATTGTTTCATCATCAGACTTTTCAAAAGCTTTCATTTTTGACTTTGCAACAAATTCCGCTTTAGCCAGACCAGCATATTTTTCGTTGAATTTTTCAACTATATTTTTTATGTCTTCAATAAGTTGATTTTCATTTGCTTCTTCAGAGCTTCTTATTGAATATTTTGCCATTGCTTTTGTGTTTATGATATTTGTCAGACAGTTGTCCGCAGTATATTCAATATAGCTTTCGGCTTCAATACCCTTTTGAACAGCTCTTTGAATTGGAGGTTCAACTCCGCCGCCGATTACACATCCTATATTTATTGATGTAACAGTGCCGTATTCATCACGTTTGTACTCACCTTGAGGAATCTCGTTTATCAGCTCAGCAATAAGTTTCACTGCGTTCACTCTGGTTTTGTCTCCGATATCAATCCCCGAATGACCGCCTTTAAATGCTTCTACTTTCAGGGTTCCGTTAGTATAGCTTGCACCCGAAATTTGAATTTGTCCGAGTTTGTCGGCATCAAGCACCAGAACATATTCAGAATCAATTTCATCAAATTTTACATTGTGAATGCCTGTCATATTCTGCTCTTCATCCTTTGTGAAAATCAACTCGAGCCCTCCGTGCTTGATTTCCGGATGTTTTGCAAGATGCATTGCAAGATAAATTGCCGCAGCATCACCCACTTTGTCGTCAGAGCCGAGGGTTCTTTTTTTGTCTGTTTCAATAAATTTTCCGTCTTCCGAGACTCTTATATTTACAGCTGAAGCATCACCGACTACGTCCATATGTGCGGAAAGTGCAAGCGGCTTTTTTGAATTGTCGGTTGCTTTTACCTTTGCTCTGACATTGCCGAAATCATCCGGTTTTGCATCAACATTTGATTTTTGCAAAATTTCAACAATTTTTTGTGCAACTTTATCTTCTTCTCCGGATGGAGACGGAATTTCAGCTAGAGTACAGAATAAGTTTATCAGTTCGTTTTCCTGTCTCAAATCATTTATGTTTTTGGTCATAACAAACTCCTTTAGTGTTTTATTAAATATTGTTATTACTGTCCGTTTTTATCAAGTGTATTCTGTTTTTTCTTTATAGCATCCAAAACGGATTTATCCTTAAAAACTATTTTGAGCTCGACTCTTCTGCTTTTGGCAAAATCTTCTTTTCCGTTCACAAGAACCGGCTGAGACGGACCTTTTCCTTCTACTGACAAAAGTTTAAACAATTCGGCTTCATAATCTTTTTTTCCGCTATAGTCCGAATAAACAATATACTGCGCAACGGATGATGCTCTTTTCAAGCTCAAATCCATGTTTTTGTAATATTGTTCTTCCGGTGTTTTTGCCCCTGCAAAAGTTTGAGAGTCTGTATGACCTTCAATTACAATTTGTGATATTTTGTCGGTTATATCAGGAGTTTTCATTATTGTATCCAGATAAACCGGAACAAATTTTGACATATACTGTCTTCCTTTTGCTGAAAGCTCCCAGCTGTTCAGTTCAAAAAGTTCAAGGTCAGAAATTTTGATTGTGCCCGAGAACTTATCCGCTTCAGCTTTTATATTGTTTTTTTGGAGCTCTTTTGCAATTTTCTCGGTAACTTCATACTGAGACTCTTTCTCATCGATTTTGTTTTGAGTAAAACCTGTAATCGTAAAAATAAACAATACAAGAAAAACAACAACCAATCCGAGCAAAAGGTCGCTCATTGTAACCCAAAAAACGTTTGAGTCATCATCGCTATTTTGATTTGAACCGTATTTAATATATTTCATTTCTATTGCCGTTTTTAGTCTTTGTCATCGTTTCCGAACAGATCATCCAAAATACCTTGAGCTCCCTGTTTTTTAATGTTTTCCTGCAGTTTGTTTACAGAAAAAATGAGATTGTCCAGATATGGAACAAGTGTTTCTTTGAAGCTTTTGTCAAAAGCCGTTTTCATCTGTGAGGGAAGCTGTACAAATGCTTTATTGATTGCTATATTTTGAAGTTTTGACTCTTTTAACAGTTCTACGAGGAATTTTTCTGATGTAATACTGTCAAACAGCTTGTTCATCTCAAGCTGAAAAGCATTTAAAGGCGCCTTGCACATACTCTTGTATAAGAGTCTTTCTATTATGATAAACAGAATAGAAGAACCTACCGCAACAACGGAAATCATTGCTGCAACCTTCATTGCCGCAAGAAGAGATGAAACAGAAGCTATTGTTGCTTCCTGTGTTGCAAAATTTACTTTTGAAAATGCAAGTGAAATATGCAAAAAAGTGAATAAAGGACCAAGACCCGTCAAAATTGTCGGAACGGAAGATATAAATTTGTAGTTCAATTTGCTGTTTATCAGTGTTTCTTCATTGAAAAAATATCCTGAATCAATTGTGCACTGTATACTTGAAGTGCCTTCCGTCAACCCTTTAAGCTTTTCTTCCTGTGCTGAGTGAGCCTCCGTGAAAACCAGTGTGTTTTTAAATTCTATCCAGTAGTTTGAAATAAATCCGTTATTTGAAAAAATTTCATCCAGTTCTTTAAAACGATATGCAATGTTGCCTTTTTTAAAAGAACGCAGAGTTTTTGTCAAAAAATTCAAAGAAGCATTTATGTATCTGACTTTTGTAACAAAATATATAACCACCCCGGCAAAAAGTATAAGTATTGCAATTATTACCGGATCCAAAAACAACTTAAAATTTACCATGTTATTTCTTTCTCAAAAATTATCTAATCTAATGCCGCAATCTTTTCTTGGACATATTTATTTATACCATTTTTAAACGATTTAGTACACCACAAAAAATTTTAAAATTGTGTTAACCTGCAATTTTTGGGTATTATAATATTGTCCGAGAAAATTTTGCAATAAGAAGGACTCCGTTTTGAGTTGACTAAATGTCAAGTCAAAATGAAGGAAGAGCAAAATTTTTGACAAAGCGAATACGCACAGCGAAGCGAGCAGTAGTGAACCTGTCTTTGAAGCTTAACAAAGTTAAGCGCAGGTGAGGACACATTGAAAAGGTGAGCAGATGGCGGCTCGAAAGCTCGAGGCGGCAACTGCGACACTAGATTAGATTGGAAGACAATTACGGATAAATGATGTCAGACGAAAAACAATGCGATTACAGCTTTAATTTTAAACTTGATGATTTTCAGGAAGAAGCTCTTTTTCATATAAATAACGGCAAAAGTGTTGTTGTATGTGCACCGACCGGAGCGGGAAAAACCTGTATTGCACAAATGGCAATTCATAAAGCGCTCAAAGAGGGCAGCAGAATTTTCTATACAACACCGCTAAAAGCCCTTTCAAACCAGAAATATAATGATTTCTCCGAAAAATACGGAACAGACAGAGTGGGGCTTTTGACAGGCGATACGTCTATAAACAGGGATGCACAAATCGTTGTTATGACAACCGAAGTTTTTCGAAATATGCTCTACGGAACAAATTTCGGCTCCGTATCGGATAACCTGAAAGAAGTCAGATATGTTGTGCTTGACGAAGTTCACTATATGAATGACGAGCAAAGGGGTACTGTATGGGAGGAAAGCATAATATACTGCCCCACTAATATTCAGATCATTGCGCTTTCCGCCACGGTTGCAAACTCGCAGCAGCTTACGGATTGGATAAACACGGTTCATTCAAGAACAGAGCTTGTGTATACTGATTTTCGTCCGGTACCTTTAAAATATTTTTACTATGATTCATCAAAACCCAATGATATCCTCCCTTTATTTACACCTGAAGGAAGGCTCAACAAAAAAATAAAACCGGAATCAAAAGCAAAATATTTTGGCAGACGAGGTTCAAAAATGCCGCAAAGACAAGTTGCAAAAGATGTGGTATCCGTTTTGCACAAAAAAAATATGCTGCCGGCAATATATTTTACATTTTCAAGAAAAAAATGCGATGAACAGATGGAAAAATGTGCAGGACTTTGCCTGACGACTCCGGAAGAACAAAAAGAAATCAAAAAAATTGTAGACGAATACATTGCCGAAAATCCGTATCTATACAACAACAAACATCTTGAGTATGTTTTGTGCGGTGTAGCATCGCATCATGCCGGACTTTTGCCGGCATGGAAAGTACTCGTTGAAAAATTGTTTCAAAAAGGACTGATAAAAGTTGTTTTTGCAACGGAAACACTTGCTGCCGGAATAAACATGCCTGCACGTTCCACGGTAATCAGCTCTGTATCAAAAAGAACGGACAGCGGTCACAGAATGCTTACGCCAAGCGAATTTTTGCAGATGTCAGGCAGAGCCGGACGCCGTGGCATGGATGAAATCGGATATGTCACGATTGTCGGTACTGCTTTTCAATCGCCGGAAGAAGTTGCCGATCTGGTAAAAAGCGGTGCAAATCCTCTGGAAAGCAGATTTTCACCCACATATTCAATGGTCGCCAATTTGCTGCAGAGATTTACTCTTGATGAGGCAAAAGAGCTTATTTTAAAAAGTTTTGGATATTATTCTTCCACAACAAGGCTCACCCCGCTGATGAAACAGCAGGAAGAGTTGAACAAGGTTATATCGGAATTTCAAAATTTCAAATGTCCTTTCAAACGTACAACCAAAGATATGTTTGAATACAACAAGCTCAAAAATATTTATGTTGAGCAAAGAAAAACAGCCAAAGTTCTTAAAAAACAGATGAACAAAAAGAATAAAGACAATATCGACTACTGTCTGGATTTTGAGAAAAAGACAAAAGAACTTTTGCACAAAGTACACGAATATCCCTGCGACACTTGTAAATTGTACAAAAAACATTTCAAAGAAACAGAGCTTTTGGACAGATTTAAGAAACGTGCAATAAAACTCGAAAAAACTATAGATTACGAAAGGGATATTTATTGGAGAAAATTCCTTAACCATACATACGTACTTGAAAGAATGGGTTATATAGAAAACAACTATCCCAATGAAAAAGGACTCACTATTGCAGCAATAAGGGCAGAAAATGAGCTGTTTCTGGCAGAAATTATTTTCAGCGGAATTTTGGATACTCTGACAGTTGACGAACTGGCTTCGGTTGTCTGTGCTATTACAACAGAAGATTTGCGCTCCGATGTGTATCCGGAGTTTCCTATCAGCAAAGGTACGAGAAAAGCTTTGAACCGTATAAAAGATGTAAAAAGAAGGGTTGCAATTATTCAAAGAGATTTTGATATTGAAACCGAAATGTATATAAATTCATATTACTCACCGCTCATAGAATATTGGGTCAACGGCGGTGAATGGGAAGACCTTGTTGAACAAATACCTTCCGGAGAAGGAGATATGGTCAGATGTTTTAAAAGAACAATTGATGTTCTCCGCCAGCTTACAGTTATTCCGAATGTTTCTGATGAGCTTGTTCAAACTGCCCGTGCGGCAATTGAGGCAATAAACCGTCCGCCTATTGATATTGACTAGTTATGTTTTGATTTTTTTGTGGAATTTTGCCGGATTGCCAAACACAATCGTATTTTCTTTGACATCTTTTGTCACAACAGAACCGGCACCAACAATTGCGCCGTCACCTATAGTTACACCCGGAAGTATTGTCACATCAGACCCTATCCATACATTTTTCCCGATCCTGACGGGTGCAGGATGCATTTCTGCTCTTTTTTGAGGGTTAATTTCATGATTGAGTGTAGTTATACATACATTGTGCCCGAGGAAACTGCCGTCGCCTATAGAAATTCCCCCTTGATCCTGAAATTTGCAGCAGGCGTTTATAAATACGTTTTTCCCGAGAGTTATATTTTTTCCGCAGTCGGTGTAAAAAGGAGGAAACAGTCTGAATGTCTGATCAACCTTTTTTCCTGTCAGTTTTGAAAAAAGCTCAACAAGTTCCTGAGGAGTATGGTATTTGTTGTTTATTTCCATGGTAATTTTCAAAGCTTCCTGGCTGAGTGCATTAAAAACTCCCATAAGATCTGATTCTATGTCAACTTTTTTTCGGTTATCCATGTAGTCGAAAAATTTTGTTAAATCCATTTTGACTCCCGTTTCAAAAATATTGCCCTACTAAGAAAATATAATAAAAATAATATTTTGTAATGTTTCCTATTGAAAAATTTGATATAATATCATCCGGAATTGGAAAATAAACTGTATATGTACGAAGAAATTTTTGAAAAACTTTCAAAATCAGACTTTCGAAGAAAGTTTAAATTAAACGAAAAAGACAGACTATATCTGGAGCAAAAGGGTTTTGAAACAATAAAAAGACATGCAAAAGACTTTGTAGAAAAAAGAATTGCGCCGGCGCAAATTCCAAATGACGGCAAACAAACGCCAATGCGGGGGCATCCGGTTTTTACCGCACAGCATGCAACGGCAACCTGCTGCAGAGGATGTATTCAAAAATGGCATCATTTTAAAAAGGGCATAAATCTGACTCAAAATCAACAGGACTATATCGTTGATTTAATCATGGAATGGCTGAAAAAATATTTATAAAAAAGGAGAAAATATGAACGAAAAAGAAAAAATGCTCAGCGGTTTGCTCTATGATGCGAATTATGACAAAAGTCTTTTCGATGAGAGAGTAAAATGCAAAATGCTATGTCACAAGTATAACCTTCTTTCTCCTGACAAAATTGATGAAAGAAAATCAATTTTGAAAAAAATAATAGGAAAAACAAAAACAAATTTCTGGATAGAGCCTTCGTTTTATTGCGATTACGGATATAATATAGAACTGGGTGAAAATTTTTATTCAAACCACAATTTGATAATACTGGATGCGGCAAAAGTTGTTTTCGGCGACAATGTTTTTCTCGGACCCAACTGCTCATTTTACACCCCTCAGCATCCGCTTGATGCTGAAACAAGAAATAAAGGGCTTGAATATGCATTCCCTATTACGGTCGGAAACAATGTCTGGTTCGGCGGAGACGTAAAAGTCATGCCCGGAGTCACTGTTGGTGACAACACTGTCATCGGTGCAGGAAGTGTAATAACCAAAAACATTCCATCCGGTGTAATCGCTGCCGGAACTCCCTGCAGAGTAATCAGAGAGATTTCGGAAGCCGATAAAACAAAATTTGAAAAGGCTTCTGATAAAGTTTAAAAATTTATGTATTAAACTCTTTTACAAGATTTTCTATCCAATTGAAAATATTCAAAAGTTCGTACGGCTTTGGCAGATACAAATCAGCTCCGGCGTTCAAAACGAGTTTTTTGTCATGAACAACGGTGGACAAAACGATTTTTACATTTTTGAATTTTTTGTCCTTTTTGATTTTTTTGCACAGATCCAAACCTTTCAGGCTGCCGGCATCACCGGCATCAAGAACAACAATTGCCGGTTCAAAAGATTTTAAAAGAACGAACGCACTGTCATATTCGTTTGATGCGGCAACTTCATAGCCCTGCATTTCTCCGGTTGTTTTCAAAAGAAAGCTCAACGCTTCATCCGGCTCAATTATTAGTATTTTGTTGTTAAAATCTTTATCCAGTACAGCATCTTGTGCACTGAGTTTTGCTCTTTCAACGACATAAGAAGAACCGGGATTGTATTTTGCGAGTTTGCAGGCGGCAAAAAGATCTGAGATTGCCGGATTTATGCTTGTATAATTCTTGAAATCTCCGGAGGTTATACCGATACTCGTTGAAACAAGATTTACTCTTTTGCCTGCATTGTCATCCCCGTATAAAATTATATAACCCTGTTTTGCGTCTTCTTCGTTATAAAATTTTTCAACAATTTTTTCAAAAGCATATACAAGAAAAGATGCTATGCGCTCTGATTTCAATGGATTTGTTAAAATTAAAAACTCGTTCTGCGCAAGTCTGCCGATAAAGTCATTCTCGTCCAGAGCCGAGTTTATTATGGCGGTGTACGTCTGGAGCATTTTGTCGGAGGCAAGATCCCCGTATATTTCTTTGTAAGAATCAAAATCATTTATTCTGACTAGCATTGCCGCCCATTTTGTGTTTTGAACAATAGTCCTTTTAAAAACTCTCAGAGCTGATTTTGTATCCGGAAGCTGTGTTATTTCATCTATCATATTTTCAAAATGACGTCTTAAATGCGCATTTATGCGGGCTTTAAATTCTTCCGATTCAATAGGCTCGCTCAAAAAGTCATCTGCTCCGGCATCAAGTACATCAAGTTTGTCCTGAAGCTCAGATGACTTTGACAGAGCAATTATACAGGGTCTGGACGGATAACTTAAAAATCTCAGCTTTTTAATTATTTCGGAAAGCGACAGATCCATGCTGTCAGAAACAAGAACCGCATCGGGTTCATACTGTGTCAAAAGTTCCATAGCTGTTTCAAAATCTTTGCAGGATATCACATTTGCCCCACAAGCTTCAATAAGTTTTTTATATTTTGCGGGCAGTTCTTTTCTTTTGTCCAATATCAATACCAGTTTGGATAACATATTATTTGTCCTCCAATACTTTTTTGCTCTGATTTGTATATGATGAAGCAGGGAGAAGAACCTCAAAAGTTGAGCCGCTGTTTGGCAAAACCGTTGAGCTTTCAACAAAAATCTGTCCGCCCATTTTTTCAATGAGATTTTTTACAATATACAAGCCAAGACCGCTTCCCTGTGTTTTTCTTGTCAGGTGATTTTCAATGCGGGCAAATTTTTCAAAAATTTTTGACATGTTCTCAGGGTTAATACCAACACCATGGTCTTCTACTTTTATGCTGACAAAATTTTCTTTTTGTGCCGAATTTGATATATATATTGTCACAGCTCCACGCTCATAAGAATACTTTGCAGCGTTGTCCAGCAGGTTAATCATAATCTGCTGAAATTTGTTTTCATCTGCCAAAATGTTTTGTACATCCTGCGCGCATTTTATTTCAAAGGCATGTGAGGGGTACTGATTTTTTATCACATCCAAAACTTTTTCTATTTGTGATTTCGGATTTATTGATTTGTATACAAAATTTGACTGCTCAACCTGAATTTTGGAGACGGACAAAAGATTTTCAACAAGTTTTATCAGTCTGTTGGATTGTTCTTTTATAATATTCAAAAATTTTTGTATCTGATTTTTGTCCAATCTGTCAAAGGATGACAGCATGGTGTCCGCAAAGCCTCTGATACTTGTCAGCGGTGTTCTGAGTTCATGGCTGACTGTAGAAACAAAATCAGAATAGACTTTTTCCATTTGAGTATCAATTATTGAAAGGTAAAAATAAGAAAAATACTCATCATCAAACTTTGTTATTTTGTATGTATAGTCCTTAATTGCTATGGTATCTTTGTTTTCGGGAATAAAGTCATATATGCTTTTTCCCTTGATAATTTCGCAGTTTGTATTAAAAAGGGAACAAAAATATCTGTTCGCCCATACTATCCGGTTGTCATAGTTCACAACAAGTACAGCCTGATCCAGATTTTCCAATATATTTTTAAAATCAACTTCTGCCATATTTTTATTATATCAATTTCGTCTTGATTTTGTCAGAACTTAAGCTTTTCTTAATCATCGTTCTGTTCCGTTGTTTGTTCAGTTTCGCATTTGTTTGCTTCAGTCATGGCTCTGTGTAATAAAAAAATGTATAATATTCTTTGAAAACGTCTCTGTTTTTAATGACTTTTGCAAAACACCGGGAAACTTTATGTATATTATTGAACTTATTGCAAAAATATTAAAAGAAAAAAAGGAAAGTTCCTCATATAATGCACCCCAAATTGACCAAACCGATTATGAAAACGTGTGTGAACACACTTTTTTCCCGATTGACAGCACCGGAGAAACACTTGCCTGTTCAAAGTGCGGGTTGATAATAAAAAACAGCGAACAAAGCAGGAAGCCTAAAAATCCTTTTGTTTAAAATTTTTAAATATTATGCATTTTGTCAAATATTTGTTTTTTTTGAACCCATATTTCCATCTGGAGTTCTTCACCGGCTTTTTGAATAGCTTCTTTTATTTCTTTGAATGATTTTTCAGATGCCGAAATATCTCCAAGCAAAAACATCACAAAGTAATCCTGCATAATAGTTTGTTTTATGTCTTCTATGTTCACTTTGTATTGAGCAAGTACATTTGCAACTTTTGCTACAATTCCTATCCTGTCTACACCTGAAACCGTTATTATGATTTTATTTTCAGATCTGTTTTCCTGCATGATTTTTCCTTTATGTTTAAATTCATAAACAATATTATACTATTTAATATATTAAGTCACCGCTTAAAATTACTTTTTCGTTGTTTTGTTCGTCAACAACGACTAAATTTCCTTGGTTGTCAATATCTCTGGCGAAGTATTGTTTTTTTTCATCATTATCGTTGTTTTGAATATAAATTTGTTTGCCGAGAAAATCAGCATAGCCTAAATATTCCTGTCTAAAACATTCAAAACCGCATTCTGCGGCTTTTTCATAGTTTTCGAAAAATGTTTTCAAAAGTTTTTTCAGAAATTCTTCTTTGTTTATTTTTTCTCCGGTTTCAATATTCAAAGACGTCGCCGGTTTGTCTATATTTTTTATTGTCTGTTCGTCGCAGTTGAGATTTATGCCTATGCCGAGCACGAGTCCTTCAAATTTATTGTTTTTCAAAACACCTTCGCTTAAAATTCCGCATATTTTCTTGTGGTTTATCAAAACATCATTTGGCCATTTTATGCGGGGGACGACATCATACTCTTCAAGAACTTTTGCAGCGGCAACACTCATATACTGGGTAAAATTTGCAATATGTTGTGTGTTTTTCGGTTTTAAAATCAATGATAAATAAATATTTTCACTGTTTTCTGAAACCCAGACACGGTTAAATCTGCCTTTGCCGTGAGTTTGTCTATCAGCAGCGATGGCGGTTTTGTCCTCCAATGTATCAAAGTTAGTTTTACCGTAGGTATTTGTAGAATCAATGATATCAAACTTCAGGAGTTTCATCGGTTTTATTGTGCTCTTTTTCTTAACATAAGGACATTGCCGTTTTCGTCATAGCAGGCATTTTCGACCCAGTGCCCTATCATGTTTTTGTTTTTATCGTACAAGTACTGTTCTCTGTCCGAAACAACAAATGTAGCATTTTTAAATGCACCGTATTTGTTGTATGCAACGGATCTGTGAGGGTATTCGTTGAATGGTTTATTCAAAACATCAACCTTGAACAAAGAGCCTTTTGTGTCGTAATAATAATTGTGATACGGGTCATTGGAATATCTGACACCGTATGTTCCGTCAGAGAATAGCGCCAGTGTTCTGTTTTCTATGGTATTTTTTCCGCTTTTGAGTCCGGTGTAATTTGAAAGATAATTCGGGTCATACCAGTAATCTCTGAAAGCATTCGGACCAAGTGCATAATTAATATTGCTGAAAGTTTCTTCTCTGGCAAGCTCCGCATTGAACTCGGCATTTCCCTGCAAGGTTAATGCCAAAGCAGGAGCAGACAAAAATATACAAAATATAAAAATCGATAAAAATCTTTTCATATGACAATAATATAATAAAAATACTCCAAAAGTCATAAACCTTTGGAGTATTTTTATTTTAAATAAATCTGTTATTAAACTTTAGCTTTAGCTTTTGCAGATTCAACAATAACAGCAAATGCTTCAGGTTCATTAACCGCCATATCGGCAAGCATTTTTCTGTTAACTTGGATTTCTGCTTTTTTGAGTGCGCTCATGAATTTTGAATAGCTCAAACCATGCTGTCTTGCTGCAGCATTGATTCTGACAATCCACAAACGACGCATAAATCTTTTTCTGTTGCGTCTGTCTCTGTATTGATATTTGAGTTTTTTCATTACAGCTGTATTAGCAACTTTAAAAATTCTGCTTCTTGCGCCAATAAAGCCTTTTGCTAATTTTAATATTTTTTTATGTCTTTTTCTTAAGACATTTCCGCGTTTTACTCTCATAGTTCAACCTTCCTTATCTTGAATACTTTTTGTACGGTAGTTCTTTTGAAACCAAATTCAAATGAGTTTCAGATACTTCTGTCATACCTGACAGTCTTCTTTTTCTGCTGACAGATTTGTGCTGAAGCAGGTGCTTTGTACCAGCAGAACGTCTCAAGATTTTGCCGGAAGCTGTCACTTTGTAGCGTTTTGCAGCTGCGCGGTGTGTTTTCATTTTTGGCATAGTTTTCTCCTTTCGTGGTGCTTACGGGTGTTTCCACTTTGAGCCGCGGCACCTTTTTTAACTAATTTGGAGGTTGTTTCAGATAAATCAAATATCAATCTGATATCTGCCTCCGCCTGACCCCTGTGACATGCCGTCCACAGAGTATCCTGCGTATATTATTCTAAAACAAAAAGAAATCCATGCAATATATCATAAAGTTTCTTTAATTTTTTCATATTCAAAGTCTTTTTCAATCTGAGAAGAGGGATGTACGGGAAGTGAAAACCAAAATCTGGACCCCTCATCGACTTTTGACTCAAAATTTATCTCTCCGCCGTGAAGAAGAACGATTTTTTTACAGAGCGACAGTCCAATGCCGGTACTTTCTAAACTTTTCATGCTGTTTTTGTTAATGCCGGAGAAATATTCAAAAACGTTTTCTCTTTCTTTCAGAGATATCCCGCATCCTGTATCGGAAATTTCAAACCTGAAAAATCTTCCGTCCGTTCTTGTGCGGATTTTTATGGTGCCGCCGACTTTGTTATATTTCACGGCATTGCTCACAAGATTGAAAATCAGCTGTTTAAATCGTCTTTGGTCAGCCATAATTATGCTGTTTTCAAAATCGGTAATAAGATGCAAATGTTTTTTTACAATCTGTTCTTCAAGTATTGAAAGAACTTCTATTATGACCGATTGAGGAACAAATTCCGAGTATAGCAGACTAATCTTGTTTGCTGCGGCACGGGAGGTATCTATGGTTGCTTCCGTAATATTTAAAAGATGCTTTGAGGCGGAGATTATATTTTTGCAAAATTTTATTTGTTTTTCTCTTGAAAGTTCTCTTTCTTCCATCAATGAAGCAAAACCGATGATTGCATTCAAAGGAGTTTTTATTTCATGTGCAAGGTGTGCAATAAACTCAAGCCTCAAAGCATTGTGTTCTTTTTGCGTATCCAAATTTTTGAGTATGTTTTTTAATGAGGCATCTTTTCTTCTAAGTTTCTTTATTAAAGAAAAAATCAAATGTCTGTTTGTATATGCATTTCTTTTGTTATATAAAACGGCTTTTTCAAAAACTTTTCGTTTGTGAAAACTCATTTTCTCATTCCATGACAGATTATGTTGTTAAATTTTCCGCCGTAAGCATTTTCAGCAAAAATCCGGAACAGTAGCCGATAATTAACCTTTGCCGGTTTTTGAAAAAAGTTTGCTAAGCGGCTGCAGGCAGAATTGTATTTGTCCAAAACACAGCTTTACGAATAACGTTAGCACAGTATTTTTTTAAAACATTAATGTATTTTCCGTTAAGGTTAATTATTTGACGGATTTATTTTATTCGAACGGTGATAACCCGGCATATTGGAAACTGAAAGACCCAAAATAAAAGAAGGGTACACAAAAATTTTTTATAATGTATAATTTTACCAATATGAACACTCAGGTAGGAAAATTGTTTGTAATATCCGGCTCTTCAGGTGTGGGAAAGGGCACACTGCTGAAAGAGCTGCTTTTGCAGCATCCTGATTTAAATCTTTCCACCTCTGCAACAACCAGACATCCCCGCCCGGGAGAGATTGACGGAGTAAATTATTTTTTCGTAAAAAAAGAGGACTTCTTAAATTCTGTCAAAAACGAAGAATTTCTTGAATGGACGGAATTTAACGGAAATTATTACGGAACAAAAGAGGCTTATGTAAAAAAAACGCTCTCAAAAGGTGAAAACCTGATTTTGGAAATTGAGACAAAAGGAGCATTGCAGATAAAATCAAAACTGCCCGATGCGATATTGATTTTTATACTTCCGCCGTCACTTGAAGAGCTTGAACACCGTCTTCGGGGAAGAAATACAGAAGATGAAGAATCTATTCAAAATCGTCTGAACGAGGCAAAAAGAGAAATAGAATGTTCAAAAAATTATGACTATCGGGTTGTCAATGACGATTTGAAAAAAGCATTAAAAGAACTTGAAGAGATAATAAACAAAAATCTGAATAAATAATTTCTTATTTACACAGTTTTTTTATTACTGTTTCTGCAAGTTTTTTTGCAGAAGCGGGATTTTGACCTGTGATGAGGTTTTCATCCGCAATAACATTTTCGCTCCAGGGTTCCGCTTCATTAAAAATTGCTCCGAGTTGTCTGAGTTTTGACTCCAGCATAAACGGCACAAGTTTTTCCTTGTGCACAAGTTTTTCTTCCGCATTTGTAAAACAGGTAACCTGCATACCTTTGACAATAGGTTCATCGGTTCGGTTTTTTGCATTAATTAAGCCTGCGGGACCATGGCAGACGGCAGAAACAATCTTGTGTTCATTGTAAAAATAAGAAACAATACTGCCAAGCAGCTCATCTTTTGCCAGGTCAATCATAGGACCGTGTCCGCCCGGAATGAATATTGCATCAAAAGATTCATAGTCAATTTCGTCCAGTTTGGATGTGTTTTTGAGTTCTTTTATTGTGTAATCCCATTCCGTAGGATTTTTGCATTCCAGACTATCTTCATCAACCGGGGACTCCCCGCCCAGGGGGCTGGCAACAGTAACGTCAAGTCCTGCCTCCTTAAAGGCAAGAAACGGTACTGCAAATTCTTCCAGCCAGACCCCTGTTTTATGAAAATCATCGAGCGCCGATGTATTGGTCGTAACTATCAAAATTTTTTTGTTTGAATTTTGCGTTTTATTCATATATAACCTCTTTAAAATTATTCGAAAAATTTTGTAATAAGGCACACTCAGCTGCCAATCCCGCTGCTGACTTGAGCGGGAAGATACCGGCTGTGCAGCTTGCAACATTAGATTAATAAAAATGTTTTCTCTTTTCATTGGATAAAAGGACAATAGTTTTTTATTGCCTGATTTCTTAATTGTTAAGAAATGTTAAACAAACATTAATTTAAAAAGCAATTTTTCCGCACAAAAATACTTTATAAAAATACAAGGGATTAAGGGATTAAAATTTTATAGGGAGAAAAAGATTATGGCAGTTGGACCAAGAGATTACATCGATCAGTTGTTAGTAAAAAAATATGCAGATGAAAAAGTAGACAATCCGGATATCACATCAGCAGTTGCACCGGAAAAAATTCTGACAGCAATGGGTGAATTTTCGGATATGAGAAAAAATATGATGCTTTTGAGCAACAAGCTTACCAGTTTTTGTGCATCATTGAATGCAAAATCAGCACAATACAGATGCTCAAGATTTGCTACGGCGTAGTCTGCCTGATTGGGCGCCACTGTGCCTGAAATCTGAGAACCCGCAATTTTTATGCTAAAATCGGGTTATGAACAAAGATTTTTCCGACAAAAAAATAATCCTTGCCTCTCAATCACCGAGGCGCCACTCTCTTATAAAAAAACTGAATGTTGATTTTGATACGGCGGTTCCGTCTTTTGACGAAAAACTCGACTCGGACAACTATTCAGACAAAACAATTGAATCCCTCTCTCTAAAAAAAGCATTGTCCGTTTTGGATGATTATAAAGAAAACGGAACGGACAAAAATTCCCTTAAAAACAGTCTCGTTGTTAGTGCAGATACCGTTGTCGTTCTTGAGAATAAAATATTGGGAAAACCAAAAAATTCTGCTCATGCAATACAAATGCTCCATGATTTGAGCGGAAAGACACATTTTGTAGTTACGGCAGTAACAGTGGTTGATTCTGATACCGGAAAAACTTTTTCCAAAATAGTGAAAACATTTGTCACTTTTAATCAGCTGTCTGACGAACTTATTGAAAACTACGTGACAAAAAATAAACCGCTGGACAAAGCGGGTGCATACGGAATACAGGAAATGGGTTCGGAATTCATAAAAAATGTTGACGGCGATCTTGAAAATGTAATAGGTCTGCCTACAAAAGCGCTCAAAGAATTGCTTTTGCAGGCAGGTTACAGTTTTAATAGCGGTATTGCGCAATACTAAAGATTGTCATCTTCAAAGCCCGGTGAGCGAGAAGGAAGGTTTGCGTACCCGGGATTGGCATATACTGTTTTTTTAATAAACTTGTTTGTATAATTTCCTTTTATAAAAAGCTTTTTCAGAGTATTTTCTCTCACAACCAGAGGATGCATGCTGTCATTATATTTCGGATCTTTTTCCGAAAGCTGTGTCCATACGGCAGCCTCCATGGTCCAGGCATATGTTTCTTCATTCAATGAATTGAATTCATCCTGATGCAGAGCTTCATGAGCCAGAACAGCCGCCAGTGCCGGTGCGGGTGCATCCTGATGTTTTTTGTTTATATAGATATACAGTTTATCTTTTTTCTTCCAGCCAAGTGCGTCAAAGTTTGTATATGCCTGACCGAATTTGCTCAAATCTTCAAAAGCAATGCTCATGGGCTCTTCTGACAGGTTGTTGCCGAGAATTGCTTTTCTTGAAAAATCCGCAAGCCCGCCTTTCATAAGCTCGAGTGCTTCCATTATTCGTTCTTCTTTTGTGACTTTTTTGTATGTCTTTTTCAAGGACTCGCTGCGTTCTTTTTGTTCTTTTGATATCGGATTGCCGTTTTTATCCGTATAAAGTTCAACCTTTTTCTTTTTGTCAGGCTGTTGTTTTGCCGGTGCCGGCGCTGCCGCTCCGTTTATTCTTTGTAATGCCGAATCGGGAATGTTCATCGGCTTCAATTTTTGCTGCGGCTGTGCGGCAAAAGAACACGCCTGCAATGTGCAGCATACAAGAGCTGCCGTTAAAAAATTTTTTAAATTACATTTCTTTTTCAATATAAATCCCACTCATCTCAACTATTCTAGAAACATTATTAAGGATTATTTTTATAATATCAAATTTAGCTGATTTTATGAAAAGATTTGTAAAGCAAAATCATACGTATAAATATGCGTATAAATTATATTTTCAAAAGTCTTTGAGCATTTTTGGTTGTTGCATCTGCCACTTCTTCAAAGCTGATACCCCTGAGAGTAGCTATTTCCTGTGCTACAAATTTTACATATGCCGGCTGATTTTCTTTGCCCCTGAACGGAACCGGTGTCATATATGGCGCATCCGTTTCAAGAAGCAGCCTGTCCAGAGGAACTTTTTTTGCTACTTCTTTCGCCTTTTTAGCATTTTTAAAAGTTGTCACTCCGCCAAGTGCAATGTAAAAGCCCTCTTTCACACATTCTGCCGCAAACTCGGGGCTGCCGGAAAAGCAGTGCATTACAACACCAACTTCTGCGGCATTAGTTTTTTTCAGAATTTCAAATGTATCAAGATGAGCTTCTCTGTCATGAACAAGCACGGGCTTTTTTGCTTCTTTTGCAATTAAAATCTGTTTTTCAAATATTTCTTTTTGTCTGTCCGTTTGTGATTTGTCCCAGTAGTAGTCGAGACCTATTTCTCCTACGGCAATAATTTTTTCATGTTTTAGAAATTCTTTTATCAAATCCTCTGCTTCATCAGTGTAAGAATTAACTTCTTCGGGGTGTATCCCTACGGCACCATATAAGTTTTCATATTTTTCGCAAAGTGACAAAATTCTATCAAAGCCGGATGGTTCAACACCAGGTATGACAATTTTTTCAACACCGTATTCTTTTGCGGTTTGCAAAACTTCTTCAAACCGATCTTTGTAGTTTTCCATGTCAATATGTGAATGGGTGTCAATCAGCATTATACAAACAAACTTTCTATAATGGCTTTTTTATTTTCATCTTTCACCTTTGAGAGGATTTCCGCTTTGTCTAAGCCGTCAAGCGCATTGAGCTGTTTCAGCGCTGCAGCCGCTTCGCACACAAGAATTTCATTATCCGAGTTCAAGAGTTTTTTTACATCTTCCTGTGCATCTTTGATTTTAAACTCACAAACCATCTGCAGTGCGCCGGAAATTCTGGCAGGTGATGCATATAACTCCTGAATTGCCAGTTTTTTCTGGGCATTCCAGAAATATTCCTGCTGACTTTTTAACAAGTTGTATATGTCCTGAACTTCTTGTTTTGTACTTTTATCCTCGTCAAAAGTATATTCTTCATTATTTGCAAGGATATCAAATTTTGCCAGTGCAGACAAAAGAACGACAGCCGTCTGCGGGTTTTTGTTCTGCTGATTGTCAGTAATCAAAAAAGACAGAACATCATACATCTCAAAGTTGAATATCTGATTTAAGGGTAAAATTTCGCCAAAACCGGACAAGATATTTTCCAGACACATCAACGCAGGTTCTTTTTTTGTCCGGACAAGTGTCAAAAGACTTTCAAGATAAGGTATTTCTCCGGCGATGTTTTCTGACATGGATGATTTTTCCATTGCATTAAACAGAGCATCCACTGCATTTTTGTCTTCATAAGCAACAAGAAACTTTACTGCCTTCAAAACAGTAAAATCATCGTCGCTGTCCAAAAGTTTTATTGCTCTTTCGTATGCATCATCAATTTTCATTGAGCCGAGAGCTTTTGCCGCATTGAAAGCAAGTGCTTCATTATCGTTATTCAGTGCATAATCGATAAGCAGTTCAGCACTGATTGTATCGGGAATATATGAAAAATACTTTGCACTGTATGTTTTTTCACTTTCCGTTCCGTTTTCAAGAAGTTCAAGCATTTCATCCGTTAAATCTTCATTTGCATATTTTGCAAGCGAACTGACTATTGTGTCTTCAAAATCAGGAGCATAAATCTTTAAAAATCCGAACAGATTTCTAAAGTTTTTTTCATTTATTGCTTTTTGAAGACGTTTGTTCACATTATTTTTGACAAAATCGAACAAAAATTCACTTTTGTCCGCAAGAATTTGAAAAGCAGCTGTATTAGTTTCATTTATTATCTCACATGCTGCAGCAAAAGCCTTTTGCTCGTCTTTTGCCGTTAAGTCTTTTACAAGTTGTTCATTATTTTTCATAAAAATTATTCTCTAAAGCTTAATTCTGCAATTGATTTTTTCAGGTTGTTTCTTATAGAATTCATCTGCTCTTCTACTGTTTCATCCGTAAGAGTAGCCTGCTCATCCAAAAATTTAATTCTGAATGCCATACTCTTGAAACCGTCTTGGATGTGTTCACCTTGATATACGTCAAAGAGTTCTTCACCGTTAAACAAATTGCTTTTTACGGATTTTTTAATTATTTTGGCGATTTCATCGTGCGAAATGCCCTCAGGAACCACAAAAGCCAGGTCTCTTTGTACTTCGGGGAACTGCGCAAGTTTTTTGTAGCGTATAGTCGTGTTGTGAACAGCCTTAAGCAGTTCTTCCAGATTTATTTCGAAAAGATATACATTCTGCTGGAACTTTTCTTTGTCTTTTAAAATCGGGTGTACTTCGCCGAAAAATCCTACTTCAAGCGGCTGTTTTCCGAGCATTACCAGCTTTGCACTTTTTCCCGGATGCAAGAAAGCCTTGCTGTCTTGAGTATTAAACGGTCTGAACTGAACTCTGTTTTCGAGTCCCAAAAGTTCAAGCAGATTTTGAATTATTCCTTTGACCGAGAAGAAGTCAGTCTCAGGCTTTTTAATCCATTTGTCGTTGCTTATGTCACCCGTCATTACTCCGGCAAGAATTCTGTTTTCTGTTACGCCGGTTTCTTTTTCTGTAGCAGGTTTTTCAACAATATATGTTCTGCCGACTTCAAACAGTCTCAAATTTTTCTGTCCGTTTGCAAAATTTGTTTTAACAACATTCAAAACACTCGGCACCATTGACTGACGGAGCATTGTATGTTCTTCACTCTGCGGATTGCAAACTTTAACAGCTTTTTCATCGTTGTATGAAACAGAAAATTCTTTGTAAATCGGCTCTCCGACGAGAGAGGATGTAACTGTTTCGCAAAAACCTTCACCAAGAAACATATTGTGAATTTTTTTCAAAATTCTTGATTCTTCCGTAATTTCCGGTGACTGTGTGTTTTTCGGAAGAGTAGGTGCAAGTTTGTCATATCCGTATATTCTTGAAACTTCTTCAATAAGGTCAATTTCTCTGTATACATCAACGGCTCTGAAAGAAGGAACTTTGAATTTTGCCGCAATTTCATTTTTTCCGAGAAGCTCAAATCCGAGATTTTCAAGAATTTCAATACATTTTTCAGCAGGAATTTCATATCCGAGCATACGCTTAACCTGTGCAAATCTCAAAGTGATATCAATTTCCGGAAGTTTGTTCTCACCGGTTTCTACAATACCGCCTACTTTTGCATCCGCAAGCTCAACCATCAGCTGCATAGCTCTGAGCAAAGCGGGTTTTACCATTTCTATGTCAACGCCTCTTTCAAATCTTGCACTTGCCTCGCTTCTGTAGCCTATGCTTCTTGCTGATTTTCTGTTTTGTGCAGGTGTGAAATATGCTGCTTCAAGTGCAATATTTTTTGTATTTTCATCAACTTCACTGTTTGCAGAGCCAAAAACACCGCCTACACAGACAGATTGTTCTTTTGTCGCAATCAAAACCGTGTCGCTGTTTGTTTTTCGTTCAACCTCATCAAGGGTAACAATGGTCTCTCCTTCAAAAGCACGTCTTACACAGAGATAGCCGTTCAGTTTGTCACGGTCAAAAGCATGCAGCGGACAGCCGTATTCGAGAAGAACATAGTTTGTAATATCAACGATGTTGTTTATTGCTCTAATTCCGCATGCTTCGAGTCTTCTTTGCATCCACGAAGGAGAAGGTTTTATTTTTACATCGTTAAGAAGACCAGCGCTGTAGTATTTGCAGCCTTCTTTATCAAGAATTTCAACTTCAAATTCTTTTGTTGAAGTGTCCTGGGTTGTCTGCAAAGGTGAGAAATTTAGTTTTTTGTTGAAAATAGCGGAAAGTTCTCTTGCCACTCCGATAACAGACATTTCGTCTCCTCTGTTTGCGGTCGGTGCAACATCAAATACAATGTCTTCTTTTATATCAAGGACTTTTTCAAGAGGTTCTCCAAGTTTTAAATCAGAATATATTCTGTTCAATATAAGAATACCGTCTTCTTCCTGCATATTTTCAAGACCGAGTTCATCTTGAGAACAGAGCATTCCCTGAGATTCAACACCTCTGATTTTTGCCGGAGTAAGCTCGAACTGTTCGCCGGTTTTTCTGTCCAGAACTTTTGAACCTACCGAGGCATAAGGTATTATTTGTCCCGTTTCAATATTTTGTGCACCGCAAACAACAGTTTTTGTTTCATTGCCTAGGTCTACTGTTACAAGGTGCAGCTTGTCTGCATTCGGATGCTGTTCAATCAGTTGAATTTTTGCAACTCTTATGTTTGAAAATTTCGGACCGGTTTTTTCGATTTCTTCAACTTCCAATCCGCTCATTGTGAGTTCATGAGCAATCTGTTCCGGTGTAACATCTGACAAATCAATGTATTCATTAAGCCATTCCAATGAAATTTTCATAGTTGCATTATCCTTTTTCTATTAACTTTTATACACAGATTTTATAATAAATAATGCCTAAATGAAAGCGCTTTTTATTTTGGGAGTATAAATTCGTCTGAATGATGATTAAACTGTGAACTAATTGCAAAACTCATGCAGTTTTGTACAATAGTTTTATGCAGTTACTGATTTATATATTTAAACGTCTGTTACAGGCGATACCTCTTTTGTTTCTGGTATCGATAATTAGCTTTTTTATAATAAGGCTCAGTCCCGTTGATCCTCTTGCGGAATTGCGGCTAAACCCGTCAATATCACAGGAAACCCTAAAAGCTGAACAACAAAGACTCGGACTGGATAAACCTAAAATTGTGCAGTACGGGCTTTGGCTGAAGAGCTTTTTGTCCGGTGATCTTGGTGTTACGGTGACCGGAGAAAAAGTCAGCGTAAAACTAATGGAGAGAATACCAAATACTCTTTTGCTCACAACGGTTGTAATCTTTTTAACCTGGCTGGTCGGCATACCGCTTGGTATTTATGCGGCATTAAACTGGAAAAAACCAATAGACAGGATTTTGACTGTTGTTACCAGTATCGGCATGGCAATACCGTCATTCTTCTTTGCTCTGCTGCTTTTGATTTTTGCCGTAAAAACAAGCTGGTTCCCGACGGGCGGTCTGACTTCTTATGATTTTTCCGGATATACACCGGTTGAAAAATTTTTGGATATTGCTCATCATCTTGTTTTGCCCGTTATTGTTTTGTTTACAATTTCATTGTCAGGACTGCAAAGACAGATGAGAGGAAATCTGCTTGATGTTTTGGGTTCTGATTACGTAAAATTTGCCAGAGCAAAGGGATTGAGCGAAGAAAAAGTTGTTTACAAACATGCCCTTCGCAATGCAATAAATCCCATGGTAACACTTTTGGGTTTTGAATTTGCTTCTTTGCTCAGCGGTGCGGCGCTTACGGAATATGTTTTTCAATATCCCGGACTTGGGAGATTGATTCTTGAGGCTGTAATGAAGTCCGATATAAATCTTGTCATGGCATCTTTAATGATGGGAACAATTATGCTGGTTGCCGGCAATCTGCTGGCTGACATATTGTTAAAATTTGTGGATCCGAGGGTAAGTGTGAACTGATGAAAAAAGATTCCGTACTCTTGCAAATTTTCAAAGACAAATACGCAACAACGGCATTGATAGTGCTTCTGGTTTTGTATGCGGCAATTTTGTTTGCGGATTTTCTTGCACCCTATTCAAAAGAATTTTCCGACAGGCACAGAGCATATGTTCCGCCTTCAAAAATATTTACCATTGATGAAAACGGAAAACTTTCAAAACCTTATACATACAATTATCAGAGATATTTTGATCCCGATGAGCTTAAAATCAGCTACAAACTGGACAGAAGCAAAAAATATTATCTGAAGTTTTTCTCAAAAGGAGAAAGATACAAATTTTTGGGACTGATACCCATGGAAAGGCATCTTGTAAGTGTAGATCCGCAGGGAAGGCTCTTTTTGCTGGGTACTGACATAAACGGCAGAGATATTTTTTCAAGGATACTTTTTGGCGGCAGAATATCGTTGACCATAGGATTTCTTGCTCTTTTTATTTCTTTTCCTCTCGGTATGCTTTACGGCGGGATTTCAGGATATTTCGGCGGGTTTACGGACAATATTATGATGCGTGTTTCCGAAGCAATAATGTCTATTCCAAGCTTTTATCTTTTGATTATACTTGCTGCTATTTTGCCGACCAATATGACTAGTATACAACGATTTACATTGATTGTTGTAATACTTGCACTGATAGGATGGGCGGGTTTTTCAAGGGTTGTCAGAGGAATGGTGCTTTCCATAAAAAATCAGGAATTTGTTCAGGCAGCAGAATCAATAGGCGCATCAAAACTGCGGATTATTATAAAACACTTGCTCCCTCAAACATTGAGTTATGTTATTGTTGCGATGACGTTGAGTGTTCCTTCTTATATTTTGTCAGAATCGGGTTTGAGCTTTTTGGGGCTGGGTATACAGCAGCCGGATGCAAGCTGGGGAAACATGCTGAAAGAAGCACAGGAGTATGTGAATATTCTATACCGTCCGTGGCTTTTGACACCTGGTTTTTTAATTTTTATTGCGGTCTTATCTTTTAACCTCATAGGTGATACAATAAGAGATATCTTGGATCCCAAGAGTAAGTTGAGATAATATATTATTTGTAATAAATACAAGCAAAAGGGGATAGATGGAAGATTTTTTCTCAAACATATTAATAGAAAAAAGTATGCTTTTGGACATACTTCTTGCCATAGTACTGGGGTTTGCAATCGGTTTTGAGCGTGAAATTACAAACAAATGGGCAGGATTGAGAACACATATGCTCGTGTGTCTCGGCTCATGCATTTTTACATTGCTGTCTATTCACGCATTTCCTATATATGCGCACAGCCCGCAGGCTGATCCTGCCAGAATTGCCGCTCAGATACTTACAGGTATAGGTTTTATAGGCGGTGGTACGGTTCTCAGGCATGGCTATTCAATATACGGCTTGACTACGGCTGCGACACTGTGGATTACGGCAAGCATAGGTATGGCATGCGGATGCGGATTTACTGCTCTGGCTATAGTCTGCACAGTTCTGGCTGTCGGCACGCTTGTTTTAATTCGAATTTTTGAAAAACAGTATATTCACAAAGGATCGAAAAATCCGAGAAAGTTTAAAGTCAGTTTTTATGCTTCTTATGAAGCTGCGGATAATGTTTATTCATTAATTATAGAAAAGTTCAAATCGATTTTTGAAATAAACAAGGTCGCTTCAACATCAAATGAAGGTCTTATGAAAATAAGTTTTAAACTTGATATTTTTGACAAAAACCCTGTTCAGGCGCTTCACAAGGAATTGAACAGTATTGAGGGAATTGAATCAGTTTCAATACAAGAGTTATATGAATAAAAAAGAAATTCTGGAATACGTACGTACAATAGCCATATCCTTGATTGTTGCCCTCGTCCTTGCGAGTGTGGCTACGGGATGTTCGAAAATTATTGCGGAGCACCATTCTAAAATGCTTGCCAGAATTTCCAATACGGCAAAAGATAATGAGCTTATCGGTTATCTGATTACAAAATATACTGCAGAAGCTGCAAAAAATCCCGGAGATTATACTATAAACGTTAGGCTCGGCGATTTGTACTCACTTTTGTTCAGTTACAATCAGGCAGAAGAACAGTATAAAAAAGCTATAGACAAATCTCCTTACGGGGTATACACTCCTTATTTCGGTCTGGCAAATATGTATATAAAAACCGGAAAATACAAAAAAGCGCTGAGAATAGTCAAAAGGCTGGAAAACAAAGACTACAAACCGCTTCTTATTGCAAAAGGCGACTTTTATATGAATCTCGGCGATGCTCTATGGCAGAATGCTGATTACAAAAATGCGGTCAATCAATATAAGGTCGCATTTTTCTACTACAAAAAAGTTGATTCAAAAAAGAAAGATACTGCTGTTTCCGGTATTATTGACTGCTACAACAAGATTGCAGATGATTATTACAAGAAAAATAAAAAACAAAAAGCTGTAGAAAGCCTTGAAACTGCGCTTTTGTACAAAGAAACATCCTTCTTGTATTACAAGCTTGCGATTTTATATATGGACTTTGATCCTGTACTTGCAAACAAATACATGGAAAAAACATATGCAATTGATCCGGGTATAATTAACTTTGAAATCTATGAAGAAATACTTTTGAAACTTGTAAAACTTTATTATGTAAACGGCAAGGATATTGAAGCGGATTTATACAGGCATAAACTGAAAGCCATTCAATCATTCCAGAAAAGATATGTAATCACGGAAAAAGATGTAGGTATAAATATTACCGACTTGAAATACAAAAGCAATTTCTTTGATACAAAATACAAGATACAGGTAAAATTCAAAATTGAAAATAATTCAAAATATGATTTCAATTCGCTTTATGTCATTGCAAAGCTTCACTATGATACAAAGGACAATGAAGTCCAAAACAGAGAAATTTTTAACCAAAGATTTTATTCAAAGAAAAAACCTCTGAAATCACGTACAACCTCTCAAGAGTATAAGTTTACGTATACTTATACGGATAAAGACGAACTATTTGCGGCGCAAAAAATCAGATTGAACTTTTTTGCGGGAAAAAAGGATAATATGAGAAAGATACCCGTATATTCAGTGGAAATTAAAAAATAATTAGACAAATTGTAAAAAAAATATTAAAATTCTTCAAAAGATCGTTTTAAAAGAGTAAAATTACTGTAAGGAGTCGTAAAAAGTATTGAACAATCTACTTCATAAGGATAATCAAGTTTTGTATTCCGATGTTCCTCCTACTAAATTGAGGAATAAAGAGGAAAAATTCAGAGCGGCAAAACCCACTCCTTTTTGGCGATGGGTTGCTGATCAGTTTTTTTACAATATGCTTGAGAACAGATTTTTCTCTTTGAAAATAAAAAACGAAGAAAACTATGAAAAAAGAAATCCTGATTTTGCAAATATAATTTACGCCCCGCACAACAACTGGTGGGACGGAATAGTCGGATACAATCTCTGCCGCAGAATTTTTAAAACCGACATAAGAATGATGATTGAGGAAATGAACAGATTTCCTATTCTTGCAAAAGCAGGAGCTTTTCCGGTAAACAAGAAATCACCTCAGGCATCGATGAGGGCATTGCAGTATTCTGTAGACGAACTTTGTGACAAAACAAAATCTCTGTGGATTTTTCCACAGGGTATAATCAGACCGCCGATGTACCGCCCTATTCAGTTTCAGACGGGTATGGCATATATTGCAAAAAATGTTGTCAAAAAAGCAGGCGGCATAAATCTTATCCCTGTAGCAGTCAACTATCCTTTCTTGAGAGAAGATAAGCCCGAAGTCCTCTGTGAAGTCGGTGAGCCGTATGTTCTTACAGACAAAAATGTGGACAGAAAAGCTCTTACCCATGAGCTTGAGCAAAAGTTTGAAATGCTCTGTGACAAACAATTCCACGATATTACACAGGGTAATATTGAAGAATACGAATACCTCTACAAACAAAAACTCAAATGGTATAAAAAACTTGAAAAACGACTGAAAAAAATTGATGTGCCTTCGGGTTCAGGTGTTTAAAAAACAGCAGTTTAAACGAAATTTACAAACCTCAAAAGCTTTTTAAAAAATCCTTTCATTCCCGATTCATAGGATATAGGATCATCCTGATAATATGGTTTGTATGCATCTATTATATTTTGCGGCAGGGGGTTTCCGTCCTTGAACTCAAATGCAATCATCTCAAGCAATTCAATTTGCTGGTCGTTAAAGTCTATATTTTTTTCTTTTATATCCTCGTCTGCCTCATAGTGACACAGTGCGTGCCATGCAGCATGTATTGACGGATCATCACAGCCCTTTGGAAAACGCAAAAGGCCGTCTTTTACGCTCAGTCGTTCCGTAAGCACGGCAATAATTATGTTTCCTACATATTTTCTTTGTGTAGTATAATCAATCTCTTGATCTGAGCGGTCAAGAGATTTTACTTTTTTTTGCACAAATGATTTTATATCGGATAAAATTATACTAATTCTGTTGTTTTGCATTCTCTTTGTCTTGCACTCATACCTGAAACAGCTTGTGCAAGTGAGTTCATATCGTTGTTAAAGTACTGGCTGGCAAGTTTTTTGATAGCCTGCTGCGCCATTTCATCACGGGAAGACACTGTTTTGTAAAAGAATTTTTTGCCCTGTTTGTATCTGACAAGCATATTCTTTTCAACAAGTCTGTCCATAACCGTTTTCACTGTAGTATATGCCCTTTTGGCTTCAGAGAGTCTGTTTATTGACTCTTGAACTTCATTTACAGAAACATCTATACCTTCTATTTCTTCAATCATCCAGATTGTTTTCATAATTTCATTTTCGAGACTTCCGTGTGAATAATTCATCATTTATCCTTTTTTTAAATTACATACCAATACAATTACAATTATAGTAATACAAAATAAGAGAAATTAAAACATTTTGGTCGCAAAAATCCCAAAAAAATTAAAAAATTTCATGAAATTATCTATATAAAAATGCCCTTATTTTCTTATTGTACACTATCAAAAAGCGGACCCATTTCGATTTTTTCATAACCGCCGCCGAGGTCTATTACCCTGCCGGAGCTTTTGGCAGTAGGGGCGCTTACCTGTCTGATCTGATCAGAGTATGCCGCTTTTTCTTTGAAACCTCCCGTAAAGTCGCTTGCATGTATTACAACACCGCTTTGGGCATTTACTACGGGTTTTTTGGTACCCTGACAGCCTGTCACAGTAAATAACAATAAACAGATTAAACAAATACCTGTGATTTTGAGATATTTCATTTCTGCTCCTGTTTTTTGTAAACACACTTTGATTACAGTTTTATGAGGTTTTCTACTACCATTATAGCATAGGTATTCTAAAATGCATTATTTTTTAATAAAAAACATACCTTTGTATGATATATTGTTTATATATCTTTACATAGCAACTTTTCATGAAATTATTGTATAATTGTGACCATGGAAAAAATAATCAAAATAGCTAAAGGAGAGGAAAAAGCAGATCTTGTTTTGAAAAATGCAAGAGTAATCAATGTTTTTTCCGAAGAAATATATGATGCGGATATTGCGCTTTGTGACGGATTAATAGCGGGCGTGGCATCCGGATATCAGGGAAAAGAAGAAATTGACCTGAATGGTAAGTACGTCTCTCCTTCCTTTATTGACGGACATGTGCATATCGAAAGTTCAATGCTTTTGCCTGCCGAGTTTGCAAAAATGGTTGTACCTTCCGGTACGACTACAATTGTTGCGGATCCGCATGAAATTTCAAATGTAATGGGGCTTCAGGGTATAAGTTTTATGAGAGAGGCATCAAAAAACTTGCCGCTTGATGTTTATATGACCCTTCCTTCCTGTGTTCCGGCAACATTTCTTGAAACATCTGGTGTCGATTTAAACAGTTATGATCTTGCGCTTCTTATAGATGCTCCATGGGTTTTGGGAATAGCGGAAATGATGAATTTTCCCGGAGTTGTTGCTTGTGATTCTGCAGTGTTGAGCAAGATAAAACTCGGACTTGAAAAATCAAAACGTATAGACGGACATGCTCCTCACCTGAGCGGAAAGGATCTCAATGCTTATGTTGCGGCGGGAATACGCTCTGATCATGAATGTACAACTTGTGAGGAAGCGATAGAAAAACTTCGGCTCGGAATGTATCTCATGGTTAGAGAGGCAACAGGCGCAAGAGATTTGGAACCTTTGATTCCGGTCTTGAAAAAATATAATACAAGAAAATGTATGTTTGTAACGGATGACAGACATCCGCAGCATTTGAAGAAACATATCTCAAGAATGGTTAAAAAAGCTGTAGAACTTGGTCTTGACCCGATAAAGGCAGTTCAAATGGCAAGTTTGAATACTGCTGAATATTTTAATCTGAAAAACCTCGGCGCAGTTGCCCCCGGATTTAAGGCTGATTTGCTGGTTCTGGATAACCTGAAAGATTTTGAACCTGAAATTGTAATTAAAAACGGAAAAATTGTTGCACGAAACGGCAGTATGACTGTCAATCTGGATAGTCTGAAACCGCCGGCTTTGAGAGGTTCTGTTAACATAAAATATCTTTATCACGATGATTTGAAAATAAAAGTTCCGAAAGGAAAAACACGGGTTAAAACAATAAATGTCCTGCCGAAACAGCTTATTACAAAATGTTCCTTTGAAAATCCGGAAGTAAAAGACGGTCATGCAAATTCAAATATAAAAGACGATATTTTAAAAATAGCCGTTATCGAAAGACATAAAGCAACCGGCAATATAGGACTCGGCTTTGTAAAAGGTTTTGGTCTTAAGTCCGGAGCAATTGCGTCTACTGTTGCACACGATTCTCACAATATGATTGTTATAGGTACAAATGATGAAGATATGTATTATGCAGCAGTGGAACTTGTGAAATCGCAGGGCGGAAAAATTGTTGTAGAAAATAAAAAAACGCTTGCACACCTCAAACTTCCTGTTGCCGGATTGATGTCGGACAAAACAGCGGAAGAAGTTCAGGTACAAATTAAACAGCTTGATGAAGCTGCGGCAAAAATCGGCTGCAAGATAGGTGAGCCTTTTATGAGCATGGCTTTTCTTTCTCTGTCCGTTATTCCGGAGTTGAAAATTACCGACAAGGGCTTGATTGATGTAAACAAATTCGAAGTTACGGATTTGTTTGTTTAAAACTATCTAGTTTACCAGTTTAAATATATCGTTACAGATTTTGAAAACATCCGAAGCTGTTTCAACAGAAAGCATGTTAGGTCCGTCACACAATGCACTGTCCGGATCGGGATGTATTTCAAAAAACAGTGCTTTGGCACCTGCAGCTATTGCTGCTTTTGCCAGAGTGGGGACAAATTTTCTCTCGCCTGAAGAGCAATCTCCCGCACCTCCGGGAAGCTGAACACTGTGTGTTGCATCGAAGACAACCGGTATGCCCATTTCCTGCATTATGGGAATACCTCTCATGTCCACAACCAGATTGTTGTAACCGAAACTTGAACCTCTGTCAGTGAAAAGAACTTTGTCATTTCCGGAGTCAAATACTTTTTGAGCAAGCGGCTTCATCTGTGCCGGAGCGAGGAACTGACCTTTTTTTATGTTAACTATTTTGCCTGTTTTTGCGGCAGCAACGAGCAAATCAGTTTGTCTGCACAAAAATGCCGGTATTTGGATTATATCAGCGACCTGAGCAACGGGCTCCGCCTGATCCGGGGTATGTATATCCGTTACTATCGGCAGATCAAATTCTTTTTTTACTTCTGAGAGCAGTTCAAGCCCCTTTTCCAAACCGGGACCTCTGTATGATTTGATGGAGCTTCTGTTGGCTTTGTCAAAGGAAGATTTAAAAATATAATTTATATCAAGTTCCTGCGTAAGTTTTTTGAGTTTTTCAGCGACAGTAAACAGTATATCTCTGCTTTCAATTGCGCATGGTCCGGCAAGTATTGTGAGCTTGTCTGCGCCTATTTCAAAATTTCTTAATTTCACCGGTTTTATTTGAGTCATATCCTCTATCCTATATAATTCTTTTGACAATCATCTGCCATAATTGTAAAATCGTATCAGATAAGCTTTATTATAACATTAAATTATTTTTATAATAAGAACTCAGGAGCAAAAAATGTTAATAGAGGAATTATTGGAAGCAGCCGTAGGGCAAGGCGCAAGTGATATACATATTTCGGCAAATCTCCCGCCGGTATTTCGTATAGACGGAAAACTGGTAAGAACAAATCATGAATCACTTACCGCAGAAAATGTTGAAACACTTGTTTTCCCTATATTGAATAATGAACAAAGACGCCGTCTTGAACAGGATTGGGAACTTGACCTTTCATACGGTATTCATGGCATAGGCAGATTTCGTGTCAATGTTTATAAAAATAACGGCACATATGCTGCCGCATTCAGAACTATCAATACAGAAGTTCCGTCATTTGAAACTCTCGGGCTTCCTGCGGTAGTCAGAAAAATTACGGAAAAGCCAAGAGGACTTATTCTTGTAACAGGTCCTACAGGTTCAGGTAAATCAACAACTCTTGCTTCAATGATTGACTATATAAATGAAACAAGAAATGAACACATTTTGACAATTGAAGATCCTGTCGAATTTATTCACAAGTCTAAAAAGAGTGTAGTACACCAAAGAGAACTCGGACAAGATACACGTTCTTTTGCAAATGCTTTGAAATCAGCCTTACGTGAAGACCCTGATATTATTCTCGTAGGTGAGCTGCGTGACCTTGAAACAATCAGCCTTGCTATTACAGCAGCAGAAACAGGCCACCTTGTTATGGGTACTTTGCATACTTCTTCTGCAAGCCAGACAATTGACCGTATCATTGACGTATTCCCTCAGGGACAGCAGCAGCAGATTCGTATCATGCTTTCAAACTCGCTTTGTGCGGTATTTTCACAGACTCTTTTACCAAAATTAAATGAAAACGGCGAAAAGAGAGGTCGTGTAATGGCTCAGGAAATCATGGTTGTTAACGGAGCTATTGCAAACCTTATTCGTGAAGGAAAAACTTCGCAGATGTATTCTGCAATTCAAACAGGGGCTTCGCAGGGCATGCAGACACTTGAAACAGCTCTGGCAAATCTCTACAGATCAAAACTCATTTCTGCAGAAGATGCGCTTGCAAAATCAAGCCGTCCGGATGAATTGAAAAGATTAATCAATATGGCATAAGATTTTTGTAATCTTGTTATACAGGTATTTTTTATATTAGTATGCGGGTTGGAGATTTCTATTCCCAACCTGCAATTTAGAGAAGTTTTCCATCGGCAATTTTAAAAATCTCAACATCTCTCAAATATTCATCATCAAAATGCAGTGTATCAACTGATGTTATTATGGTCTGAGTATTTTTTCCTATGGCGTTCAAAAGGTAATTCTGACGAATGTTGTCAAGCTCGGCAAGCACATCATCCAGAAGCAAAACCGGTGTGTCATCTATTTTTTGTTTTATCAGTTCCAGTTCGGCAAGTTTGAGGCTCAGTACGATAGTTCTTTGCTGCCCTTGTGATGCAAATCTTTTTGCATCAATATCATTTATAAAAAATGAAACATCATCTCTGTGCGGTCCGACAAGGGACTGAGCACGAATAATCTCTTCAAGTTTTCTTTGTTCAAGTTTTTCTTCAAAACTCTTTGCAATAGATTCAACAGAAATGTCATCTGATATAACAAAGTTTACATCTCCCAGCACTGTTGAGTTGTATGTTGTTGTCAAAAGTTCTTGCTGTGCAATCTGCAAATGTTTTTCCATTGCGATTTTTTGAATTTCTTTCAAAAATTTAAGCCGCAAGAGGATTATATTGCTTCCCGCAACAATAAGCTGTGTATTAAATACATCAAGAAGCGATGTACCAGCATTTATGTTTCCCTTAATTTCTTTAAGATGATTATTTTTTTGGATACGGATTTTGTTATATTTTGAAATTCTGTCAGGATATGCCGGATAAATCTGGCTTATAGCCATATCAAGCCAGCTTCGTCTGTCATCGGGAACACCTCGTAACAATAGCAAATCGTTCACCGAAAATGAGACAACAGAAAAATTTGAACAAAAATCTGCAGATTTTGTTTTCTTTACACCATTAACTTTCAGCTCTTTTCTTTTGGGAGGACTTATCAAAATTTCCAATTCCTGCTCAATATCATTTTTTTCGACGACGGCTTTTAGTTTTGCAAAATCTTTGTTCCAGAAGATAAGCTCGCTGTCCGTTTTTGATCTTGCGGAATCAAGACAGGAAAGATAGTATATTGATTCGAGAAGATTTGTTTTTCCCTGTGCGTTTTTGCCTATCAAAAGGATTTTGTCGGCAGAAAAATCAAGGTGCAAATCCTCATAATTTCTGAAATTTTTGAGCTCTATTGATTTGATAAACATAGTTTGATTATATCATCTCAAGGCGGCTGAGAAAATTAAGCAAGAAGTCTATACAAAATTTTTTTGATGATAAAATATTTATAACGAATACAAAAAGAGGAATTAAGAATGTTAGAAAACAACCCGACTCTTAATACAATCAGAAATACAAGAATACAAAAACTTACGGAATTGGCGGACAAAGGAATAAATCCGTATCCGTATTCATATGACAAAAATGCATCTGCAAAAATGCTGCAGGAAAAATACAAAGATCTGCCTGCAGGCGAAGAAACAAATGATGAATATTTTGTTGCCGGAAGAATTATGGCAATGAGAAATACCGGCATGTTTATCGATCTTATGGATGCATCGGGAAAAATCCAGATATTTTCACACAAAGAAAATATGGATGCCGAAAAAATTAAAGCGCTAAAACTTATAGACATAGGCGATATTGTAGGATTTCAGGGAACAATCAGAAGAACACCCAGAGGCGAACTTTCTATCAAAGCGACAAATTACAAACTGCTTTCAAAATCGCTTCTTCCTCTTCCTGAAAAATTTCATGGGCTCACAGACGTTGATACCAGATACAGACAGCGCTATGTTGATTTAATTATGAATGAAGATGTCAGAGACACTTTCAGAAAAAGAAGTCTTATTATTCAAAAAATCAGAGAGTATCTGGCAAAACATGATTTTCTTGAAGTGGAAACTCCTATCTTGCAGACAACTGCATCAGGTGCAAATGCCAGACCTTTTACAACACATCACAATGCACTTGATATGGATTTGACTTTGAGAATTGCTCTTGAGTTGTATTTGAAAAGACTTATTGTCGGCGGCGTTTCTGAAAGAGTTTATGAAATCGGAAGATGCTTCAGAAATGAAGGTATAGACACAAGACACAATCCTGAATTTACCATGATTGAACTCTATCAGGCATATGCTGATTACAATGACATGATGACACTGACAGAAAACATGGTTGCATACGTTGCACAGGAAGTTCTCGGAACTTTAAAAATTAAATACGGAGAAAATGAAATAGATCTTACTCCTCCGTGGGACAGAAAGACAATGCTCGGCTCAATCAAAGAAGCAACCGGGGTTGACTTTATGGAAATATACGATGCAAAACAAGCTGTCGAAGCAGCAAAAAAACTTCATGTTGAAGTTGATGATGACATGAACTGGGGTCAGGTTGTAGAGGCTGTATTTGAAGAAAAAATTGAACCTTCTCTTATTCAGCCCTGCCACATTATAGACTATCCGAGAGAAATCTCTCCGCTTGCAAAAGTTCACAGAGACAATTCAAGACTCACAGAACGTTTTGAAACACGTATAAACGGATGGGAACTGGCAAATGCCTTCTCTGAACTGACAGATCCGATTGATCAGAGAAGCAGATTTGAAGCTCAGGCTCTTGCAAAAGCCAATGGTGATGAAGAAGCAATGGAACTTGATGAAGACTTCATTACATCTCTGGAATACGGTATGCCTCCGACAGGCGGTATGGGTATGGGTATTGACAGATTGGTAATGCTTTTAACAAATTCACCGACAATCAGAGACGTAATCGCCTTCCCGACAATGAGACCCCTTGATAATAAATAAACGATAATAAATAAATTAAGTTTATAAAAAAGAACCGGTTTATCCGGTTCTTTTTATTTTAGATATCCGGATAACTTCCCTTCGGAAACAATTTCTTTCAAGTCGGAATAACCACCTATATGCTTACCGTTGATAACTATTTGCGGAACAGTAACATGACCGTTTATTCCAAACTGTTTGCCGAGTTGTTTTCTCAGATTTTCCTCATCATGGGAGATATCATACTCGTTGAAATCAAGATAATTGTCCCTCAAAAGTGCTTTTGCTTTTTGACAAAAAGGACATGTGGGAATAGTAAAAATTTCTATATCATTCATAATTTTTCACCCTGCTGTAACTACGATATTATGAACTGTACAAATTAATAAAACATTGCCAAAACGGCTATTTTTTTTTAGTTTTAAAAATAATCCCGAGACAGTGGCTGCGCTTTGGGTTTTTGTTCAACAACTCTGTTAAAACAATTTTTTGTAGATAAAAACCGTAAAATATGCTAAAATTTCTTTAAACAAATACATAACGGAGAATTAATTATGGCAAGAATAGTCAGACCTTCATGGGCAATAAGATGTGTACAGTCAAGCTGCAGAGAACTTTTTGAAGTTGCAATTCTCGAAGACGGAAAGCAGCAGGAAGTTGTCTGCCCAAAATGCGGTGAACATTACCTTTATCCTGTTTTGCCGGATGACAATGAAGGTGACGAATAGTCTGCATTTCTATGGAAGACATATTTTTTCCCCGTCCGGAAACAAAAAAAAGATATTATCAATTTAGTGAATATTTAAAGACAAAATTTGGCGCCAAGGTATACAAAATAACACTTGATGCCGGTTTTTCCTGCCCGAACAGAGATGGGACAATTTCTTCGGGCGGCTGTATTTTTTGTGATGACGGGGGCAGTTTTTCACGGGCTCATGATTCCCATCTTTCGGTGCAACAGCAGGTTTTGACCGGTATAGAAACTCTTTCATCCCGTTTTAAAGCAAAAAAATTTATGTCATATTTTCAGGCGTACACAAATACCTACAAACCGGTTGAAGAACTGAAACAAATCTATGATGCTTCACTTTGTCATGAAGATGTCGTCGGGATTTCAATAGGAACAAGACCGGATTGTGTGGATGAAAAAAAGCTCGATCTAATTGCCTCTTATACCCCCAAATATGAAACTTGGGTTGAATACGGACTGCAGTCGATGCATGACAAAACACTGAAATTCATAAACAGAGGACATGATTTTGAGACATTTTTGCATGCTTTTGAAAAAACTAAACAAAGAGGCATAAATGTCTGCGTGCACGTTATTTTGGGGCTGCCCGGCGAAACAAAAGAAGATATGCTCGAAACTGTTAGAACACTGGCAAACCTTGGTGCAGACGGTATAAAGTTTCACTGTTTGTGTATTTTTCCGAATACAAAGCTCTATGATATGTATGAACAGGGAAAAATAAAACTTTTGGAAGAAGATGAGTATATAAATATTGCCTGCGACTGTCTGGAGCTTCTTCCTCAAAAAACAACAATCCACAGGCTTGGAGGAAACGGACTGCAGGCGATAAAAGTTGCACCAAAATGGCTGAACAAAAAATTTGAAATCCTGAACAAAATTGATGCCGAGCTTGAAAGGCGCAATTCCTTTCAGGGCGCTGGTTTCTCTATATTATAAAGACAGATATAAAGATTAAATAAAGAAATCAAGGTTTGATAAAAATTTGCTTTATAATGTGTACAACGATAAGAAAAGTATGGAGAAATCAAAAATGCACGCAGATTCTATAAAATATTTTCTGACACAACTTGAAACAGCAGACAACAAAAGCAAAGCAGAAATTGAAAATATGCTTGTAAATGTCGGTTCAGCTGCAGTTCCTGTTCTCGTTGAACAGCTTCAATCCGTTAAAGGTGCTGTCAGAGGTGTTGTTGCAATGACATTAATCAGAATCGGCGAACCTTCTGTTGACTGTTTGAAAAAAGTTGCACAGAACAACAAAGATTTTGAATGGGTTGCAAAATATTTGATTTCTGAAATTAAAGGTCAAATGGCAGCGTAGATTTATTGATTAGCCGAAACTGAAAATTTTATAAAAAGGGAATGCAATAAGGGCATTCCTTTTTTGTATAAAAGATAGCAAAATTTTTTGTTTTTGTGTTTTTCACTATCAAACCTGTATTGAAATTGTTCGAGAAAAATTCGTGATAAGGAGCAAAGCGACGTGAACGAATTTTTGGAGTGACATATTGAAAAGGTGAGTCTTTGAGCTTCGAAGGCTCGAAGCAAGGACTCCGTTAAGGGTTGACTAAATGTCAAGCCTTAATGGACGGGAAGACGACACTAGATTAAATATAAAAATTATTGAGGAATGTAATACATCGTACTATATTTCTTGACTTTCAAATTATCAGCCGATTAATATAATTATATAAAGACTAGTGAGGTACCATGAAAAGTTCAACATTATACAGATCAAATCTGTCAAAAGAAAAAATGGTTCTTTTAGAGGAATTAAGAGCAAAATCCGGTCAAAATACTTTCTCAAAAGAGAAAAACAATACTCCTGATGTTTACATCAGACCGGCAAAAGAAAAAGAACTCGATGTATTGTGGCAAAATTTTAAAGTAAATCAAAAAGACGAAAAATCGCCCGGTGTATATCTGGTGACAGGTTTTATTGCCGGTGCTTTGTGCATGTTTTTGATGACAGCACTGCTCAGTTTTACATCAAATGTTATCAATGAAAACTCTAACCCTGACACACCAAAACTGGTAAAAAGAGTTAAACCTGCAAAAGCTGCAAAATTGTCTATAATCCCTGCGGATCAAGTTACGGAAGAAGCAAAACCTGCTGCTCCGGAAACTTACACAGTAAAATCCGGTGATACACTTGAGGGCATTATTATTAGATTTTACGGCAGATATGATGCTTCAAAAGTAGCAAAAATTATGCAGGAAAATAATATGAAAAATCCGAACCAGTTATCTATCGGACAATCATTGATTATTCCTCTTGACTAAGGAATAAAGTAAAGAAGTATATAAAAAGCCGCTTATTACAAAATAAGCGGCTTTTAAATTTTTATATCAAGCTCGTCTGGCACTCGGAGGTCTCCAGCTGACAAGCCTTATACCCTCAACTGTAGGCTGAGCGGTTGTATAGATGTTGAAATCATTCAACGGACGGACACTCTGACGCAAAAAATCTTTGTTTTTTATTTTTTCCACACAGGAATTACAGCCGAATTCTTCTGTTATCAGCTCGGCAAAAAATTTTTCATCCTCGTTCAGGGACAAGTCCCTTATATTTTTGACGATATCCATATCCATAATTTCATTTTATACTTTTGTATGAGATTTTCTACCTTTTGTTATAAAAAAGATATAAAATTGATACATTGCTTAACATGAAATATGAAAAAATTTAGTACTTTTTATTAACCAGTGATTTGTGAGCAATAAGCTCCAGTTCGTCATTTAACGGTGAAAGAGAGATGTCTTCTTTGTATCTTTTTTTCAATGCAAGTTTAATCAAATAATCGGCAAAATGAGGGTTTTTGGGCAAAAATGAGCCGTGTAAATAAGTGCCGAAAACATTTTTGTATCTTGCACCTTCTGTTTTGTCTTTTCCGTTGTTGCCATATCCTGTCGATACAGCAGCCATAGGCTCGGTTTCTCCCTGAAGGTAGGTCAGCCCGCTGTGATTTTCAAAGCCTACAAGAGTTTCAGGAATAGTGTATTTGCATTTTGCGGTAACATTCCCGATAAATCTTTTGTCTCCGGCAATTGTGTATGCATCCAAGAGACTAATTCCAACGAGTCTCTCTGCATTGTGAGGCTGGTAAAAATGCCCCAACAGCTGATACCCTCCGCAAATTGCGAGAAAAACAGCATGTTCATCAGCGGCATCTTGAAGTGAGCTTTTGTGTTTTTGAAGTTCTTTTGATACGGCAATTTGCTGCTGATCCTGTCCTCCGCCGAGAAAGTAAATGTCATATTTTTTTATGTCAATAATGTCCCCGATGCCAATGGCATCAATGTTTACATCAATATCTCTCCATTCACAGCGATTTTTGATGGTGAGAACATTACCCCAATCTCCGTATATATTAAGGAGTTTCGGATACAGATGCGCAATATTCAATGTAAAATTTTTACTGCTCATAGCTTAATTATGTCAAAAAATATGGTTTTGTACAAATTTTGGTTGTATAATAATTTTGCACAAGCAATCGTGCATTGACAACAAAAATACAGAAGGCTGATTTTGAAGGAATAGCCGGTTATCTAAACTCTGCCGGAGGATTTTTGCAAGAGCGGAGTCGAGGCTTTTTGAAAGCCGAGCGAGCTCGTCCTGCGGATGTGTTCGGTGTGAAGAATATTTCACCGGAGTGAAATATGATGAACAGAAGAACACAGAGCTGCAAATAATCCAAAAGGAAGTGACTAAATGTCACTTCAGAGGAGAGGTAGGTAGCGCGGTTGAAAATTGAATATCATTTTGGGCGCGTGGCACTCTGCCGACGAGGAAGTGACTAAATGTCACTTCGGAGGAGAGGTAGGTAGCGCAGTTGAAAATTGAATATCGTTTTGGGCGCGTGGC
>CALVEJ010000003.1 GCA_944326535.1 Candidatus Gastranaerophilales bacterium
CGTCGTCTTTATTTAAGGAGTATAGTGTTATTCTACACATACTTTAGTTGCAGAAAATCATACATTGTTATGAATAATTTTTTTCATGATCATCTTTTTATCTGATTGGAATATGACTTTTTCGCAAAAATCATTAAATTGGACGAGAAGGTCAATACAATTTTTCACAATATTTCAGCATGCTCCGGCATAATTTAAATGTATGATTTTGTGAAAAATCCCTAAACTTGCTTTCAATAGCGCCGATATCGTCTATAGGGCAAAATGACCGTAACACGGGCAGTTAAAAAGGGTGTTAAAAGTTGTACAACAGCATTTATCCGATACAGATAAAACCATATGTTCCGCCGCAGACAAACTCAAAGGGTGCGGTTCAAAACAGTGATGAAGAAAAAGAAAATGCCCGTTCTTCAACTCTCAACAGGGATGGACAAAACAAAACTGATACAAACAATGCGACAGACCCTAACGGCAGAAGAAATACATACTCCCATCAGGAATTTCCAAACGGTCAAAGAACTACTATCGACTACTCAAAGTCAAAAGTAAATATTGCCCAGATTCTCACAGATTTCAAAAATACGGCAATCGCTATAGGCTCTCCGCCGAATATTATTCAAGAAGTAGAGCAATATCTATCTCTTGCGGAAACACAATCTCAAAAAAATGAACCAAACAAAAAAATTATTCAGTCAAACCTGAAAAATGCATCAACTGTTCTTGATGAGTTTATTTCAAAAACACTCAACAAGAAATCAAAAGTCGTTGAAAACTGGATTGATGCACTGTTTTTACAACAGGTTGACTACAAATCAGACCCCGAAACAATTAACCCTGACTTTCTGGTAAAACTCCCGGACAAAGACACCGGTGATATGAAGCCCATTTCGCAAGCCCTTTCTGAAAGAGCTGAAGCTGCAACACAAAGAGAAGCGCAAAAACTTCAAGCAGAACAATCCGCAGCAGAGCAGACACAACAGGAAGAAACAGCTTCTTCAAAAGTCTATATCCCCCAAAACGAACAAGTCAGAAATGCCTTTTTAAACGGTAAAAAATATGCAGCAATAAACCAGCCGCAAAAAGCTATAGAAGCCTTTAAATCAGCAATCGAACAGGCACACATGCTCGGCGACAACAAAGCCGAAGGCATGGCTTGTTATGAACTCGGACAAATTTATGACCAGAATGATAATCTGGAAGATGCCCTAAAATATTACAATCAAGCCCACAAATCATCGGATGACAACAACCTTAAAGCCCGTGCATTCTATTCAATGGCAAGAATTTATGACGATGTCATATACTTTGAACCCGCAATGGAGCACTATTTTGCAGCAATTTCTTTTGCCGGCGAAGCCGAAAACCTAAATGCCCAGACCAAAGCGCTTGCAGACATAGGCGACATGTACGCCGAAAGATACGATGCCGCAAAAACCCATGAATTTTATGATGCAGCAAAAAGCATAGCACTTGAAACAAACAACAACAAAACAATGGGTGCTATCTGGTCCCGCTCCGGAGATTCAATGACTGTTATAAATGAAAAAGTTAATGCTCTTCAGGATTATAAAGCATCTGCTCAATTCTATGAAGGAGCAAGCTCCTATACAAAAATGGCAAGAAATTATGAAAAAGCATCAGACATAATGTACAGTCTCGGCAACAGACAAAAAGCCCTTAATCTCCTTACAAAAGCACAAAAACTTTCCGCAAAAACTTCAAATGAGCAATACACACAAAAACTCTCTGAAAAATTGGAAACTTTTGTTAAGATAAGTTAACCCAAAAATCAAATTCGGGCAATTAATAACCTTGCATTGTTTTTATAGCTATGTGTGAAAGAAAATAGTGTGAGATTAGAATTATGCAGCCTATCAGCAATTACGGAGCAAGTTACCCCCCGGCATATCCGCAGCCGTCATATCCCATTTATCCTGACTGTTTTGATATGTTAACAACCCATGGCATAGTAGCAGAAGACGTAAAAGGATATATTACGGATCATCCGTCGCCTTATCTTCAAAACTATGTTGCACAAAGAGGATGGGCACCGACCATGCCAGGACAGATACTTCCGGATCCGCTGCCGACGCTGCCCAATCCGCAGCCGCTGCCAAAAGGAAATATCTACCCTTCCGTATATCCGCAGCACCCCGACAAACATACTCTTGTAAACAAAGGCAAATATGATACAGCAAAGAAAATTGCTCTCGGAGTACTTTTAACAGGTTTAACCGTTCTGGGTATTGTTAAAGGAAAAAATTTGATTTCAAAACTCAGACACAGACCTGCACCATCCCCATCCGGAACTCCATGGTACAAACCCATTACGGACGGTATTAAAAAAGGTTTAACGAATATCGGCAATTTCTTTAAAAATCTTTGGAACAAAATTTTTCACAGAACCCCTACTCCGTAAATACACAGGAGTACAACATCATAACCTAACTACCTAACTATCCTTTCTAAAACTACCGACAATGGTGTCTGCTATTCTTAGCGGCACCATTCTGTCTAAAGCATCAGGCAGTATATTATCCACGGAAAGTTCATCTTTTGGCACCATAGAGGCTATTGTCAGAGCGCATTCAAGTTTTATTTCGTCTGTAACTTTATTTATATGTCCGTCAATCAGTCCCTTGAACAAACCGGGGAATGCCAGAGAGTTGTTTATCTGATTTTCAAAATCGCTTCTTCCCGTTGAGATAATATAAACACCGGCATGCTTCGCTTCATCCGGCATAATCTCAGGTGTAGGATTTGCAAGCGCAAAAACTATAGGACGGTATTCCATTGAATGTACCATTTCTTCCGTCAGCAAGCCGCCTTTTGAAAGCCCGATAAAAACATCAGCATTTTTTATAATATCCTTGAGTTCTCCTCTTTCATCATTCGGATTTGTAATCTGAGCAAGTTCTTCAAGATATTTGTCATTCTGTTTTCTGCCTTTATACAAAACCCCGTTTACATCGTCCATGACAATATTTTTTGCACCGGCAAATACAAGAAGTTTTGCAACCGCCGTTCCTGCTGCTCCGGCTCCCGCAATAACAATTTTTATATTTGACAGCTCCTTTTCTTCCAGAACAAGTGCATTCAAAAGACCTGCAAGAACAATTATAGCCGTTCCATGCTGATCATCATGAAAAACCGGAATATCAAGAACTTCCGTAAGTTTGTTTTCAATATCAAAACATGCCGGAGCGGAAATATCTTCCAGATGTATTCCCGAAAAAGAATTGGCGAACATTTTTATAATTTTCAGTATCTGCTCTGTATTCTGAGTCCTAACGCAGAAACACATTGCATCAACATCCGCCAGTTCTGAATATAAAGCAGCCTTACCCTCCATAACCGGAATAGAAGCAAGCGCCCCTATATTTCCGTACCCGAGTACTGCCGTACCGTCTGATACAATCGCCACGGGTTTGTTCCTTTTTTGTTCCGTTAATTCCGTTTCAACGACTCCGCCGGCAAGTTCATGCAGCTGCAATGAACGCTCTGCGACATCTCCTTTTAATTTTGAAACATCAAGCATAAACACATTGCGTGAAATAGCTCCGAAAAAATCACGCAGATTATCCACTGCTCCCGCCAAAACAGGGATTTCAACGTCAAAATCAAGCCCGTTCACAAACTCGGACATCAGTGACAAATCTATGGCACAAAAATTTATGTCTATGTTTTCAACGGCAAATTTGAAATCTTCCTTTGTTACATCCTCATCAACAACAAGCGGATAAGCATCTATCATCAAAACACTTTTCAAAAATATTGCCCGTTCCAATGCTTTTTCGTAATCAAAAGCAATAACAGCCACTGAATTTATTTTGTTGGTGTAAATATTCACAGCCTCGGGATTTTGTGCAATTTTCAAGCACGAGGAACCGACTCCCGGAGTGTACACAAGAGACAAGGTATCCTTGTAATCAATTGCAATTTTGGGTACGGTTTTAAAATATTTGTATTGCGGCATATTAATTATTCTCTTACTTTATTTTCTTCACCCTTAACAAGACGTTTTATGTTTTCTCTGTGCAGCCAGATAATATAAACAGCGCCGAGAGCACAGTATGCAATATATCCTAAAGGCTGTTTAAATGCCCACATAAGAAAAGGAGACAGAGCCAATGCAATTATTGAACCTAAAGAGACATATTTCGATACCCATGTGATTATCCCCCAGATGACAGCCACGGAAAGTCCGACAAAAGGATTTAGAGCCAAAATTGTTCCTACACCCGAAGCAACTGATTTTCCGCCGGTAAAGCCGAGAAACAAGGATTTGCTGTGACCGATTAAAACAAAAACAGCCGCCAAAACCGGTGTCAATCCGTATTGAGCATATGACGTCAAAAACAGCTGGGCAACAACAACAGGAAACGCACCCTTTATTGCATCAAGCAGCATTACGATAAAAAACCATTTTTTTCCGAGAACCCTTTTTACATTAGTTGCTCCGGTAGAGCCGGATCCTACGGTTCTTATGTCCTGACCTGTTTTTGCTTTTACAATAAGATATCCTGTAGGTATTGAACCTATTATATAACCCAGTAATATTGCTAAAATTGCGTGTATCATACTATCCCTCTTAATCTGTACCGGACTATTTTACACCAAATTTGATGTTTTTGTAACAATACAATTACATGGTTTATACAAATAAATTTTAATATTTATAATTAACAGAACAGCGATTATTTATTTTAAGGAGAAACAAAAACATGTTTATATTAGAAGAACCGTATGTTTCGGATTTGATGCTAAAAACCCTTGAAAAGAACAAATTTGAAGTTTTAAACAATTCCTTTGTGAAAAATTATACAAAAGATTACAACCTGAACATTATTGACGAAAAAGAAGCAATAAAAAAATATTCAACCCCAAATGACGGATTAAAAATATACTCAAACTCCGAAAATTCAATTGACTGGGTCATAAAAAATTTTCCGCAGTCAAATATTTCAAAGGCAATAAAAATTTTTAAAAACAAATTTGAATTCAGAAAACTGATTTCATCAATCTATCCGGATTTTTTCTTTTGTGAATATTCTCTTGAAGAACTTTCAAATATTGATATAACAAAAATCAAAAAACCTTTTATTATAAAGCCTTCTGTCGGCTTTTTGAGCCTTGGTGTATATAAGGTTGAAACTGACTCTGATTGGGAAAAGGTTTTGAAAAATCTCCAACAAGAAGCAAAGTCATACTCAAAAATCTTTCCGTCCAATGTAGTAAACTCTTCAAATTATATTATTGAAGAAATAATAGAAGGTACAGAATACGCTGTTGATGCGTATTACACAAAAGAAGGAAAACCTGTTGTTCTAAACATTTTCCGGCATCCTTTTGCAGATGCAAATGATGTGAGCGACAGAATATATCTTTCATCAAAAAATATTATTCAAAAAACCATGCCAAAAGTAGACATTCTTTTAAGTAAACTTGGCGAATTGATTGACCTGAAAAACTTCCCTATGCATATTGAGCTGATTGAAAAAAACAACGGTGAAATAGTACCCGTTGAAGTGAATCCAATGAGATTTGCAGGATGGTGTACAACAGATCTGGCATGCTTTGCATACGGAATAAACATGTATGAATATTTCCATGACCAAATTGAACCTGACTGGAAAAAACTACTGGATGAAAAAGGCGATGAAAACTACTATTTTGCTATGGCAGAGACCCCGAAAAATATGAAAAAAGACGGGTCATGCTCGTTTGATTACGAAAACTTCAAAAAGTGTTTTTCAAAAATTTTAGAATTCAGAAAGATTGATTATTTGAAAAAACCTCTCTTTGCCATACTGTTCGGACAAACTTCGGATGATGACGAAATCACAGAAATTTTAAAATTAAATACAGGTGATTTTGTAAACTCCCGCAGCAGTTAGCGAAGCACCGGTATCCACCCGCAATTCCTTTCATAACAAGACTTTACGGCATATCATTTAGAAGTATTAAATTTTTTAAAAAGACTTCCATGATTAGAAATTTTTTGCTAAAATAATAGAAATCGAAAAAGAAGAGAAAAGAGGTGTGAGATTCACTCACTGATATGCAGCCGTACTTTTTTAAAAGGGAAAAATACTTGGTTGAAACATGCAAAATGGTCCTAAAGAGATGAAAAAGTAAAAAAGCCGGAATGCTTCAGTTAGGGAGATACCTCGAGACAGGAATTTGGGTGAAGAAAATAAAATAACTAATTGAGTTAGCGGGATTTGACTAGCCTATTTTCTGCCTTTTTTACACACAAAAAAGGAGTTGACATGAACAGAATTGAAGACGGAAAAGTTGTAAGCATCGAAAAATCACAACTGAGAGACGATGTTAACGGCGCTGTCGTTACAAAGCCGAAATCTATGGAACCGCAAAGTCCAGCCGGTAAAGTAATTGAAATTATTCCAAAATGCAATGTAAATAATGTAAAAATAATCAAAAAAGACGGAACAAAAGAAGATTATGATATCAGAAAAGTTATTGCGGCAGTAAAAAAATCTGCGGCAAGAATGATTGTTGATTTCACAGACAAAGAACTGGAAGACATAACAAACTACGTAAACAGAAGTGTTCTTGAAACCAACCAGTCTGAAATTGAAATCTTCAAAATGCACTGTATTGTTGAAAATGCGCTAGAAGCATTAAATCCGAAAGTTGCAAAAAGCTACAGAAACTACAGAAACTACAAAATTGACTTTGTTAATATGCTGGACAAAGTATATCAGGAAAGTCAAAAAATTATGTACATAGGAGACAAGGAAAACTCAAACGCAGACTCTGCACTTGTTTCTACAAAACGTTCTTTGATATTCAATCAATTGAACAAAGAACTTTACAAAAAATTCTTCCTGACTGTTCCTGAACTTCAGGCAATAAGAGACGGATATATTTACATCCATGACATGTCTGCAAGAAGAGACACAATGAACTGCTGTCTTTTCGACGTTGCATCTGTTTTGCACGGCGGATTTGAAATGGGCAACCTCTGGTACAATGAACCAAAATCTCTTGAAGTTGCATTTGATGTAATCGGTGATATTGTAATGGCTGCAGCAAGCCAGCAATACGGCGGTTTTACCGTACCTGAAGTTGATAAAATTCTTGCACCGTATGCACAAAAAACATACGAAAAGAAATATCAAAAATACATTGAACTGGGAATTCCGGAAGAAAAAGCAGCAGAAGTTGCAACAAAAGACGTTGAAAAAGACTTCCATGACGGATTCCAGGGCTGGGAATACAAATTCAATACAGTAGCATCCAGCAGAGGTGATTATCCATTCATCACTGTTACAATGGGACTCGGTACAGGCAAGTTTGAAAAAATGGCTTCTTTGATGATGTTGAATGTCAGAAAAGAAGGTCAGGGTAAAAAAGAAAACAAAAAACCTGTTCTGTTCCCGAAAATTGTATTCCTTTACGATGAAGAACTTCACGGCAAAGGCGGAGCTCTTGAAGAACTTTTCAACGCAGGTGTTGAATGTTCTAAAAAAGCAATGTATCCTGACTGGCTGTCTCTGACAGGTGACGGTTATGTTGCAAGCATGTACAAAAAATACAAAAGAGTTGTATCTCCGATGGGATGCAGAGCTTTCTTGTCACCCTGGTATGAAAAAGGCGGCATGAAACCGGCTGATGAAAATGACAAACCTATTTTCGTCGGAAGATTCAACATCGGTGCTATCAGCCTGCACCTTCCTATGATATATGCAAAATCACAGAAAGAGGGCAAAAACTTCTATGAAGTACTTGATTACTATATGGAAATGATAAGACAAATCCATATCAGAACATATGAATACCTCGGAGAAATGAGAGCATCAATCAACCCGCTTGCATTCTGTGAAGGAGGATTTTACGGCGGACATCTCGGAATTCACGACAAAATTAAACCGTTGTTGAAATCAGCAACAGCTTCATTCGGTATTACAGCACTGAATGAACTTCAAGAACTGTACAACAAAAAATCTCTTGTTGAAGACGGTGCATTTGCTCTTGAAGTTATGGAATACATAAACAAAAAGGTTAATGAATTCAAAGAAAAAGACGGATATCTTTACGCTATCTACGGAACACCGGCAGAAAATCTCTGCGGACTGCAAATCAAACAATTCCGTAAAAAATACGGAAAAATTGATAAAGTTTCCGACAGAGGATATGTATCAAACAGCTTCCACTGCCATGTTTCAGAAGATATCGGACCTATTGAAAAACAGGATCTTGAAGGCAGATTTTGGGATCTGCTCAACGGCGGTAAAATTCAATATGTAAAATATCCTATTGATTACAATACAAAAGCAATTGAAACTCTTGTAAAAAGAGCTATGGACAAAGGATTTTATGAAGGTGTAAACCTTTCACTTGCATACTGCGATGACTGCGGTCACCAGGAACTTTCAATGGATGTATGCCCGAAATGCGGAAGTACAAACCTTACAAAAATTGAAAGAATGAACGGTTACCTTTCATACTCCAGAGTAAAAGGCGATACTCGTTTGAATGAAGCCAAAATGGAAGAAATCAAAGACAGAGTAAGCATGTAAAAATTTAAAAAGCCGGATTTGTCGGAGAATGAGAATATTTTTCAACGGCAAAAATCCGGCTTTTTGTTACCTTCCGAAGGAGACGGACAAGGATTTGTAAATAGGCGGCATACTGGAAAACGAGTGCCGGACAGACGGACAGGGAGAGACGGAGAAAACAAAAATGAATTATCACAATATTACAAAAGAAGATATGCTCAACGGAGACGGTATAAGAGTTGTACTTTGGGTTTCCGGATGCAATCACCACTGTAAAAACTGTCATAATCCCATCACCTGGGACAAAAACGGCGGGCTGCCTTTTGACAAAGAAGCAGAAGATGAGTTGTTTGAAGCATTAAACAAACCTCATATCTCCGGAATTACTTTCAGCGGCGGAGACCCCTTGTTCCCGGACAACAGACCGGAAGTTTTAAGGCTGGTAAAAAAATGCGCAAAAGAATTTCCTGACAAAACCATTTGGCTTTATACCGGCTACTTGTGGGAAGACGTAAAAGACCTTGACGGCATAGAGCTCGTTGATGTGCTTGCTGACGGGGAGTTTGTAGAAGAACTCAAAGACAACAGAATACACTGGGTAGGTAGCTCTAATCAGCGTATTATTGATGTCAAAAAGACTCTAAAAGAAAATGAGATTGTTTTGTATCAATAAATTTCACTTTGCCATATTAGCAGGAAATTTATGCACTCTTTTTAAGATTCTTCGCCTTGCTCAGAATGACAGTTAAATGTCATAAAATATTCAAAACATTATCTTGCGTAAATCTGTTCTTTTGAAAAAATATGTTCGTCAGGATTGTAGTTTTTCAGATAGTCAACTGCTTCTGACGGAGTATCTGCAACAAAATACAGGTTTGATGCTGCTTTGTTTGCAAATTTTTGCTCTATTATTTCATCAAAAAACATAAGAAGCCTGTCATAAAAACCGTTTGTATTCAAAATTACAATTGCTTTTTTGTTGTATCCCAACTGCTTTTGGACAATCATTTCGCTGAGTTCTTCAAGGGTTCCGAATCCGCCGGGCAGAGCTATCAAGGCATCTGACATTTCGTCCATTTTTGCTTTTCTGCTTCTCATACATGGTGTCACAAAAAACTCGTCACAATAGTCAGAAAACACATCCATTTCTCTGAGTTTTTGAGGCATAATACCAATAAGACGCTGCCCTGCATTTTTTACTTCTTTTGCACATGCCCACATAAGCCCCAGACAGCTTCCGCCGTAGACCATATCAAAACCGGCTTGTCCAAGCTGCTTTCCAAGCTCTTCAGCCGCCTCGTAGTAGCTTTTGTCTAAATAATCACAGGATGAGGCAAATACGCATACATTGTTTATCATATATTGTCCTTTAAAATTATCAACAAGATGATTTCAATATATCACAGAAACTGTGCTAGTATTATATTTGATGGAAGAAAAATATAAAAATCTTATATTTTATATTGCATGCGGGATAATTATTTTCTCGGGAATATTTATCAGAGTGCTGTTTTTTTCTTACGCAAGACCGTTCTGGAACGACGAATCCGCACTGGCTTTGAATATCATAAATCACAAATACACGGATCTGTTTGCCCCGATGGAATATTACCAGGCGGCACCTCCTTTGTTTTGTATTTTCTGTAAATTCTTTTTATGCTTTATAAAAAAAGCGGAATATGCTCTAAGAGCACTGCCGCTGCTTTTTTCGTGCCTGTCTTTACCGGTATTTTTTATATTTTCAACAAAAATTTTGAAATCAAAAACAGCTGCCGCATTTGCTCTGCTTCTTTTTGCATTCAACTATCAGCTTATATATTATGCACAAGAGCTAAAGCCTTATTCTGCAGAAGTGTTCATTTTTCTGTGCACTCTTCTTTTGTACTTTTATATTGACTACGAAAAACTCTCACGGCTGAAACTGTTTCTTATAAGCTTCTGTATAGGACTTTCAACATGGTTTTCTTATACTGCCGTATTTGCACAACTCGTACTGTTTTTACTGCTGTTTTTATACAAGGACAAGAAAAAAACACTTATACTGTTCAGTCTGCCGTCTCTTTCCATCCTGTTGCTGTTTCCTCTGACTATAGGTCTTGAAAACAACAATTTTTTACACAATTTCTGGGCTTCAGGTTTTATAGAAAAAAATCTTTCAAATTTACCCGAACTTATTGGAAACAACATATTTTTCTATTTTCCTGATTTTTCAACAAAAATTTTCATCAGTTTGCTGCTGCTGCTCGGAATATTTATTCTCGCCAAAGAAATAAAAAAGCCGCAAAGCGGGATTATTTTATTTCCCGTTGTCCTGGCTGTACTTCTGTCATACTTTGATATTTATCCTATGTATTTGAGAACATGCCTGTATATATTTCCTCTGTTTTTGATAATACTTGCAAAACCTTTTGATAAAATGCAGCCAAAGTATATTGTAATAAACTATGTCATCGCAGGATTTTTGTTTGCGCATTTTACATTATGTACACTAAAGACCGATTATTCCCAAATTATAAAAAAAGACTATTACAGAGAAACGACACAAGAACTCCTTCAAAAATTTGCAGAAGTATCAAAACAGTCAGATATTCTTGTAATACCTATGTCCAGTAAGATAAACTATGAATTTTACAAAAGTTCTGTACCTTTAAAAAACAAAAATATCATTGTTATGAAGCGTTTTTTCTATGAATACAATGAAATAGAAAAAGCATACTCCATGCTGCCGAAGGGACAGACATACTATATACTTCTCTCTCATTCCAGCGACAAACCGCTTGAATACAAAAACCTCTGTGCTTTTGCAAAAAGGATGAAAAACACAGAGGTCTTGAAAGATAAATACTATAATGCTTTAATCAGATTTTCAAACTGATTAGTCAACAGTAAGTTTTTTTCTGTTTTCTTTTTCTGCTTCTCTTTTAGGTGCTTCGATTTTTAAAACACCATGTTCGAGTTTTGCTTTTGTTTTTTCCACATCAATTTCCTGAGGGAAGTAGACCGTTCTTGAAAATTCACCGTAGCTGAATTCGGATTTTTTGTAAGTTTTTGTGTCTTCTTCTTTTTCTTCTTCCTTCTTGGCATTGATTGTGATGTAGTTTTTGTCAATATCTATATCAAGATCTTCTTTTTTTACACCCGGCAATTCAGCTTTTACGGTGTATTCATTGTCTTTTTCTTTCAATTCAACAGGCATTGCCAGTTTTTCTTCATCAGGAAAATAATCAGGGAAGAGACCTTCCATGTTTCTGCTCAATATTGAGCTGATTTCATCGTTTACTGATTTCAAAAATCTGTCCGGTGTTTTCTTTATTAAAAATCTCATAATGTTCTCCTTTCATTACGTTCAACTCTTACTTATCACACCATTATTATTACTCTGTTTTTAAATAACCCCGCCAGATTTAACCAATTTTTAACAATTTCAAAGAACAAGCTTGGGACTTGGGTTTTGGACTATAAACATATCTTTCTGCCGGATAAAAAGAACAACTTGCCTATTCAGGGATTAGAAGTATAAAATAGACATATGAACTTTATTAAAAAGCTTTTTAAAAAGACAGTTCCAAAAGTTATCTCGGGTATACTTATACTCCTTTTTCTGCTGTCAATATTTGTATTCTGGGGATGGTATGTAAAACAGGTAAACAAGGTATTCGGGCTTTATTATGTATACAAAGGGGACAAGGCATATAAAGCCCACAAGCTTGAAAAAGCAATAAACTATTACAAAACCGGACTCGAAAGATACCCCGAACATTCTCTTGCAAGATGCAATCTTGGAAATATATATGTAAAGTATGAAGATTACTTCTCTGCCGTTGATCAATACGAACAGGCGTTGAAATATGATCCCAAATTTATTGTCTGTAGGATGAATCTCGGTATTGTTTCCGCAGAAAAACTTTCTGATTTTGACAAAGCAATCAGAGAGTATCAAACCATACTGGAAACCAGAAGAGTTACGGTTCATATACCTCTTATTTTTGACAGTGTAAAAAGTACAAAAGAAAACAAAACCATTGCTCTTTACAATATGGGTTTGGCATATCGGGGCAAAGCCACTTTGATTGGAGAAAAAACACACGCCTCAAACAACTATATGGAAAAAGCCATTGAGTGCTACAAAAAAGCATTGAAGCGCAAAAAGAAAAGTTACAATATAAATTACAACTATGCTCTTACAAACCAGCTCGTAGGAAATTACAAAGAAGCGGGACTGGCATACTGCCGTGCAATTGAACTTGAACCGATGGCATTTGATGCGCACTACAATCTGGCAATTTTGCTGAAACACATAGGAAAACACCGTGAATCTCAGGAAGAACTCGAAAAAGCGCTTCTTATCGTAAATACACAGCAAAATCCATACATAGCAAAATACATTTTTGATGTCTATTCACAGGTCGTTGAAAAATCTACCCTTCTAAACAGTGACAGTAAATCAAAACGGGCTCTTGCTCCTGAATCTCAGGTAAAAGAAGGAATGAGAACACCGCATATTGTTTCTGAAGAAATAGAAAACGAAAACGATCCTCTCGGTGTAAACCATATTACATATGTAAACGGCAAAGTGGTTGCCGGATCTGAAGAAACTGACAAATATTTGAAAAAAAGCTTTTCAAAATGCACCTCAAAAAAAATATTTGAAAACTATGAAAAGGACACTCTGTTCAATGGCAGATACAGTAAAAACTTCTAAACATCAAATGCCAAAGGGACTTGGTTTTTTGTGGGAAGTTTCAAAAACACTTGCCTCAATCAATGATGCCCAAAATCTTTTGTTAAAACTCAAAGATATTTTTCAAAAATATTTTTGCACAACAAATATTCAAATATTTATAAAAGACGAGTCTACATCAACACTGCGGGATTTTGTAAAAAGCTGGATAGTTATTGAAAAAAACCAGCAGCAGGAACTTGTACAAAATATTTTTAATAAACTAAAAAACTCGGGGGACAAAGGTTTTATTATCAACAACAAACTGCTGAAGTTCAATTCAAAAGAAGATCTGAAAGAACAGTTCTTCTCAATTCTTACTGAGAGTAAAAACCTGCTTTACTTTCCGGTACTGAACGAAAAGACATTGACAGGAGTAATAGAAATCAGCTTTGACTCAGTAAGCAAAGAAGTGCAAAACAGTGAATTTTTGATGGCATTGAGAGTTGCAATGACTCAAATAAATATGACTATCGTAAATAAAATACTCAACAGACACCTGGTTTCAAAAATCAAATTCCAGCAGGTTATGAAAAGTATTGCAAAACTAATAGAAACACAGTTTGATCTGGACTACATCCTTCCTATTATTGGTGAATTAATTGACAGATTTGTTTCTGACCATTTGATTTATATTTTTACAAAAGATGAAAACGGAAAATTTAAACTCTTCTGGCCGCTTGACTGTCAGGATGAAAATGTTTTGAGTTTGCTTCCCAAGCTGACAAATTCAAAATCTCATTTGATTTCAAAAGACGGAAAAACAGGTCTTTTTGCTATAAGAAACGAAGAAAAAACCATAGGAGCAATTGCTGCAAGCAGCAATATAGACAAATTATCAAAAACTGATATTGACTACCTGTGTCAGCTCAGTGCACAGGCATCAATAACTACACAAAGAGCAAATGCATACGCACAGGTTCTGAAATACGCAACACTTGATGCTTTAACAGGACTAAACAACAGGCGCCAGTTTGAAATTCGTCTCAGACAAGAAACAGCAAATGCAAAAAGAAACAAAAAACCGCTGTGCTGTATAATGCTTGATATTGATTATTTCAAAAAAGTAAATGACACCTGGGGACACTCTGCCGGGGATTGTATATTAAAAAATGTGGCAAAAATAATTTCACACGAACTGCGTGAATATGATATTGCATCACGATACGGAGGAGAAGAGTTCTGTATACTGCTACCTGATACAAAACTCAGAGAAGCCGCATTTGTTGCACAAAGACTCCGCAGCGCCGTAGAAAAAACAGACATAAATATTTCGGAAGATCAGGTTCTGGGCATAGATACCTTAAAAGTCACAATCAGTGTCGGAGTAAGCGAATTCGACAACAATTCGGATATTCCCGAAAAACTCCACCAGAGCGCAGATATTGCTCTTTACGAAGCAAAACGAAGAGGACGAAACAGAGTCGTTGTATACGACGAAAGCTTGGAATAAAAAGGTCAAACAAGTGTACAAAAAATACAGCCTAATATAATCCCGGGTTAATTTACCTTGTATAAACCCTTGGCAGTCTCACTCTGAGGGCGCAGACAAGCTCATAGTGAATTGTGTTCAATATCTTTGCCCACTCATCTATTTGTATTGATTCATTACCGTCCGTTCCGAGCAGAGTAATTGTATCTCCCTCATTTGCTTCACAATCAGTGATATCAAACATCATCTGGTCCATGGTTATATTTCCGATTTGTTTTACTCTTTTGCCATTTACGATACCGTAAATTTTATTTGACAACCCTCGAAAAACACCGTCTGCATATCCTATCGGAATTGTAGCAATTTTGGTCGGCTTTGTTGTTTCAAAAGTATGAGAGTAGCTTACACCCTCTCCTTCAGGCGCAGTATGAATGTTTGTAATTCTGCCTCTCAAAGACATTGCCGGACGAAGACATGGTTTCGGTGTTCCTTCCGGCAAATCAGGCTGAAGACCGTATATTCCTACGCCAACTCTTGCCATATTATATTCAAAGTCATTATAACTTATGACAGCAGGTGTATTACAGCAATGTATCAAAAGACCTTTCGTATCAACCCTGTCAATTACATAACGAAATTTTTTATACTGCTCATAAGCACAGCTCCTTGTTTCTGCTGTTGCAAAGTGAGTAAATATACCCTCAAGTTCAATAAAGTCACAAGCCTGAATTTTTTTAATAAAATCAGGAGCTTTTTCGGGGCTGACGCCTATTCTGTTCATACCGGTATCAATTTTTACATGTACCTTGGGTTTTATTTTTAATTTTTCGAATGTTTGCTTGCAGGCTTCTATATGTTCATCAGAAAAAACGGAAACAGAAATATTGTTTGTTGCCGCCCAGTCAAATGACCAGACAGGAACGGCACCCAGCACCAGTATCGGTGCGGTAATCTTTGCCTCTCTGAGCTGCAGCCCTTCATCTATCGAAGAAACTCCGAGAAAATCAACCCCTGAAGCCAGCAGCACCGGTGCAATCATAACTGCGCCGTGACCGTATGCATCAGCTTTAACCACAGCAAAAAGCTTTGCATTCGGTTTGAGGTATTTTTTCAGTTCCAGAATATTTTTTTCTATACTGTCAAGATTAATTTCAACCCAGGCATCTCTGTGTGTGTTGAGATATGAACTTCTGTTGTATTTCACTTTTTACTCCGTTTTTTTTCATTTTATATCAAAAATTTTTTAACAACCCGAATAACTATAATGATTTATTTATATTTTTTCAAAAATGTAGTAGAATGTATTATTGTCAGAGAATATAAGCAGAAAAATATGGAATTATCAAATAAAAATCCTAAAAATCAAATTGAAGAATATTTTGATAAAATTAACAAAAATCCCGCAGACGAGAACAACTATCTTGAACTTGGGAAAATATTTATAGCGGAACAGGACTACAAAAACGCATTGGACATATATGAAGCCCTTCTGCGTATAAATCCTTTAAATTCACAGGCATTGATTAATGCGGGAAGTATCTATTTTTATTTTCAAAATATTGACAAATCCATTGACTATTACACAAGAGCATCAGAAATTGAATCAAAAAGCTATTCAATATATTTAAACCTGGGCAATGCTTATGCAGAACAGGGAAATTTTGATCATGCAATGAAAAATTATACAAAAGCACTTGAACTTGAGCCCAACAACGCTGATTTATTCAACGCAATAGGTCTTTTGTATCAGGACAACAAGGACTACCTGTCTGCAATGGTATACTATGAAAAATCAATCGAAGCAAACCCGAATGATCCTGAAACATACATAAATAAAGCAAGCGCCCAGATGTCAATGCATATGTACAGAGAAGCGATCAAAATGCTAAACAAAGCAATGGAACTTGACCCAAAGAACATAAAAGCTCAAATATGCTTGGCAAATTCTTATTCGTCAATGAAAGACTTTGAAAATGCTGAGAAAGCATTCAATCACTGTTACGAAATAGCTCCCGATTACTATCAGGTTTATGTCTGCCATGCAATTTCTTACTCAGATGCAACCAGAATTGACAAGGCAATCAACAAATACAAAGAAGCGATAAAAGTCGGACCTGAATTTCCAAACGCTTATATCCTTCTCGGAAACATTTATGTTGATCAGAAAAAATATCTTGAAGCACTCGACTGCTACAAAAAAGCATCACAGCTGCAGCCTGAAAATGCAAAAACATATACATTTACCGGCAACACCTATTTTATGCTGAACGATCTGGACAATGCGATATATACGTACAGAAAAGCCTTGCAGTGTGATGAAACATCTGTAGAAAACAAACTTGTTTACATTGAAATATTACAGGAATACATAAAAAGAAAAGAAACACCCCTGGGGGTGTAAAACAAGACACATTTAACGTCTTGGGGAGAGAAAGTTGTCATATTTTAACAAATACAAAACACCTACGGCAATGGAAAAAATAGTTGCAGTTCTGTCATATATTTTTCCGTTGATCGGATTTATCTTTATTGTGATTGCGGCACTTGCCAAAAAGGACATGAGACCGTTTTTGAAATATCATATATTTCAGTCTATTTTCATTGCCTTTGCTCTGTGGGTAATTTTCTCAGGACTGGGCTTTTTGTTCCACCTGCTGAGCTATATTCCGATTATTAATACTATTGTAAGTATGCTGACATTCTTCCTGAATACACAGCTGTTTTTGGGCTTTTCAATAATTACAATTCTGTATTTCCTATTCATTCTCTATCTGATAATAGGAGCACTAAGAGGCTCAGATAGTTATGTACCCTGGGTATCAGACATAATAAAAACAAATTTGAGAGGACAAATATAAATCTAAAGAAAGGATGTATGAAAAGATGAAACCTGACACTATTGCCGTACAATATGCGCACAAAGCGGGTGAAAACAGACACTGTATTCCTGTGCCGATATATCAAACAACAGCATTTGACTTTGATACAGTGCAGTTTGCAGCTGATTTGTTTGATTTAAAAACCGCCGGCGACATATACACAAGAATTTCCAACCCGACAACACAGGTTCTGGAAGAACGAATGGCGGCACTGGAAGGCGGTGTAGGAGCTCTGGCTGTCTCTTCAGGTCAGGCGGCATCTTTGATTACTGTTACCAATATTACATCTGCGGGAGATGAGGTTGTAGCTTCTTCTACATTGTACGGAGGCACTTTCAACCTTCTTAATACAACATTGAGAAAACTTGGAATTAATACGATATTTGTTGAAGGGGAAACATACGATGATTACAAAAAAGCAATCACCCCAAAAACAAAATGTGTATTTATCGAAATGGTAGGCAATCCAAAACTTAATGTTGCAGATATAGAAGCCGCAGCAAAAGCCGCACATGAAAGCGGAATTCCTCTTATAGTAGACAATACGGTACCGACTCCGTTTTTGTGCAAGCCGGTTGAATGGGGTGCAGATTTGATAGTACACTCCACAACAAAATATGTTTCGGGTCATGGCAACGCTATGGGCGGCATAATTGTTGACTCGGGAAAATTTGACTGGAAAGCATCCGGAAAATTTCCGGAAATGGTAAACCCTGACCCCAGCTATCACGGATTGAGCTATACAGATACATTCAAAGAGTCTGCTTTTATTGTAAAAGCAAGAGGACAGCTTTTGAGGGATTACGGCTGCTGCCAGAGCCCGTTTAATTCTTACCTTACTCTTCTCGGTCTTGAGACACTGCATCTGAGAATGCAGAGATTTTCTGAAACAGCGCTCAAAGTGGCAAAACATCTGAAAAATCATCCCAAAATTGCCTGGGTAAATTATCCCGGACTTGAGGACAATGAATATTATCCGTTGGTAAAAAAATATATGCCCAAAGGTGCTTCATCAATCATCAGCTTCGGTATAAAAGGCAGTGAATGCGGAGGCATTACAAACAGAGAGGCGGGTATACATTTTCTTGAGCATGTAAAACTTCTTATCCATGCCACAAACATAGGCGACTCCCGCTCTGTAATCACATACCCTTGCCTGACAACACACAGACAGCTGAATGATGAGCAGCTTAAGGCTTGCGGCATATCAGACGACTTTATGAGACTGTCTGTTGGTCTTGAGGATGTTGATGATATAATTGAAGATATTGAGCAGGCTATACCTTAATGCAAACTGCCGACAAAATTAATAACAAGTGAGGAATAATAAAATATGCAAAGCTACGTAGAATCAAAAGTCAGAGATATTGTGGATTTTCCGAAAAAGGGAATAATTTTCAGAGATATTACAACTGCTGTCAAAGATGCAAAAGCATTGAAATTCATGGTTGATTTTTTGACAGAACAGTATGAAGACAAAAAGATTGACTATGTTGCCGGTATTGAATCAAGAGGATTTATCTTTGGTTCCGCACTTGCATACAACCTCGGTGCCGGTTTTGTAATGATCAGAAAACCCGGAAAACTTCCGGCAGAAACTGTTTCTCAAGAGTATTCTCTTGAATACGGCACTGACAAAATAGAAATGCATGCGGATGCTGTAGAACCGGGCAAAAATGTTCTTGTCGTTGATGATCTGCTTGCGACAGGAGGAACGGTTGATGCAGCGGTAAAACTTTTGAAAAAAGTAGGAGCAAATGTTGCCGGAGCTGCATTTATTATTGAACTGAGCGACCTGAAAGGCAGAGAAAAACTTAAAGATATTGATGTTGTGTCCATGATTCAATACAAAGGTCTGTAGTATTTGCTTGATGATTTTGTAATATATATCATCGTTCATCCGAACTTATCAGGCTTTTGTCTTTAGTTTCAATAAACAAATTCATAAGCTCGATGTCGTCATAGTCTATATATGCCATCTGAAACAGGTTTTTTCCTGATTTTATGGTCAGCTGGTTTGTTTCATTGTATTTGATAAGATTTTTAGGAATTTTTATCTGCTGATTGTCGCCGTTTAAATTCAACTCTGCAATCATATTTCCGTTAAAAAATATCTGAGGCGGCGCAGCATATGTTGTTGTAACTTTTGACTGTCCCATATCCCTTGCCATTTTCGTATCTATTCCGATTACAGAGCCTATAACAAGATAAGCATCCGCAGAAGGCGGGATATTTTTAATTTCAAAGTTTTTTGTATAAAAAGGACCAATCGCTTTTACCCTGAATTCCGAGGCATTAGCAGAATTTGCAGAATAATTGTCATCTCCTATATGGTACATATCCTTGTCTATAATAATGTCATGAGGATTAGTCTTCTCAATCCCGACAACAATGGGTTTTGAGGTGGTGTTTCCGTCAACTGTTAAAGAAAAAGGTTTGTAGCCGTCTTTTTGAACAGACATAATCGTCGGTGCATCAACCTTTGCGCCGAGAGAAAACCTGCCTTGATTATCTGTTTTTGTTCGATAGCCCTTTGAAGGCAAAGAAACATCAGCTTCATCAATTGGTTTTCCGCTCGAAGAGTCAATTACCTGATTGTAATCACCGGTTCCGTTTTTTTCCACATTACCGCTTATTGCACAAAAAGAAGCGGCAGAAGCAGTAAAAAACAAGATAGCTATAGCCATCAAATTGAATATTATTTTGTTCATAAAATCCTCTTTTAATTTAATCCGGTATTGCAATTGTCACTTCGAGACTTCGAGCCGACACCGCCTAACTTTCAATAAATTTTAAAAGATTTTGAACAACAAAAACCATGCCCGAGTCAGGCTAATCCTAAAAAATGTTTACACTCGTTATAAATTCTTGCGAAAACTGCCGGATTGCGGCAAGATACGAAAGTTCAAAACCACTGATGCTTTAGATTCTTCGGTCACTACGTTCCCTCAGAATGACAGGAACTTATTCTAATTTTCTTTGAGTGAGAGTTGGTCGTCATTCTGAAGGAGTGAAACGACTGAAGAATCTTTTCAATACTTTTCAATTCTTCGGTCACTACGTTCCCTCAGAATGACGTAGAAATTGAAGCCTCACAATGACGGACGGTTGTCATTCTGAAGCATCAGGAGTGTTTGGCTGCGGTGATAGTGCTGTGTTCAGAATCTTGCCAATCTGATGTGTTGTCACCTATCCGGTAGGATCCTGAAATACTCTTCAAGCACCCTCCCTTGTATACCTCAAAATTGTCGGCAACAAGAGGAGCTGTACATTCAGGATGACAATATGGTCGTCATTCTGAAGGAGTGAAACGACTGAAGAATCTTTTCAATACTTTTCAATTCTTCGGTCACTACGTTCCCTCAGAATGACAAAGTAAAATTAAAATACAAATCTTTATCTTCTTGCATTATCCCGGACATCTGAACAACCAGAAGAATAAACTATTCGAATTACTCGCCACGTGGAATCAATGTACATCCGGTATTTGGATTGTATTCACAAATACAGTTTTTACCGTTATTTTTCGCATTGTACAAAGCAACGTCAGCAAGCTCTATCAAGGTCTGTTCATCGAGTGCACAAGAAGGATATTCACTCATTCCGATACTGACTGTCGGACAGATGTATATATCATCTTTGACATTAATTTTTATCTGGCTGATGTTTTTTCTGATTCTTTCTGCAATAACTTTTGCATCCTTAATACTTGTTTCGGGCAGAATAACAGTAAACTCTTCACCGCCGTATCTGGATGCAATATCAATCTTTCTGACTGTCTGCTGGATACAGTTTGCAATCTCCCGGAGAACCTGGTCGCCGACAGGGTGTCCGTATGTATCGTTAACGCTCTTGAAGTTGTCAATATCCATCATCAGCAAAGACATCTCATGATTGTATCTCGAAGAACGTTTGATTTCATTTTCCAGCAATGTATAGAAATGTCTGTAAATATACAACTTAGTCAAACCGTCTTTGGTTGCCAGTTCATATAATTTTGCATTGTCTATTGCAATAGCAGCCTGATTTGCCAGTGCTTCAATAAACTCAAGGTCCTGTTTGTTGAACAACTTTCCGTTAAGTTTGTTTGTAATATTTATTACACCAATCGGCTCGCCCTTTGCAATCAAAGGCACACACAACAGGGAATTTACATTGAGTTCCTGTCCGTTGTCGATAAATCTCGGGTCATTTTGACCAAGGTTGGATATTATTGATTTTTTCTCAACAAAAACCGTACCGGCAATACCCTCACCTACTTTTATCTTTGAACATTCAACAAGCCCGTTGTTTATTTCTGTTTCAAGGTTCTTGTCGGCAAGTCCGTAAACAACTTTTGTCTGCAAAACATTCTCAGCGAAGTTGTAAAGCATCAAAGAGCCTTTCTCCGCATCGATTGTTTCAAGTGCCTTGTTCAAAATAACACGCAGCAATCTTTTCAAATCATCAATAAAATTAACTGCCTGTGAAATATTGTAAAGTATAGAAATATTATGCAGTGATTTTTGGAGTTTTTTGAGGTCATTCTCCTGGTCACGGCGTTTTATGTACTTTATCAAAATCGGACCAATGTAATTAAAAATCTTGTTTAAATACATCAAATCTTGTTCAGAAAAAGTTGAGCCGTCTGTTTTTGAACCGATTGAGCAGATAAAATAAGGTATATTATCTTTTTGAAAAAGCTTAAAATATGAACTGTTAAGGTTCTCAAGGTTATATTTTTCCCAGAAAGATTTGTATATAGGTCTTCCGGCATCATCTGACACTCTTATAAATTCGTTTTTGTTCAAAACTTCCCAGAAACCTTCTTCATCGTTTTCAAATTGAAAATACTCATGATCATCAGTGCTCTGGCTGGCAACCATATAATACACACGGTCATGGTTTATGAAAAATCTCACATTTTCAATACTCAGCGCCTGAGTAACAAAAGTCGTAACCTTCTCTATCAAATCCTCGATAGAATCGGCCTGTGTAGCAATAATACTCAATTCAAAAAGACTGTTTAAGTCATAAAAGTTTTTTTGCAGAGTAGATATTTTTTCAGAAAGATTTTCCATACTACCTATTTTATTCGAATTTTCTCAATAATTCAATCAATTAAAAAATGGGTAAAAACGGATTTTCAAAAAATCAGCGTCTAATAATCCAAAATATGAATTGCCAAATTCGATCAATACTGACACCTGCGGTTTTGTATGATAAAATTGTGCTGTAGTCCAGTGAGGAAAACAATGAAAATTGCGGTTATATCAGATATACATGGAAACTTACAAGCACTGAATGCCGTGCTTGAAAACATAAAAAAAGAAAATTGCTCAAAGATTTTTTGTCTTGGAGACCTTGCAATGGCGGGTCCGCAGCCCTCAGAGACAATTAAAAAAATACAAGAACTCCAAAAAACAACGGATTTTACTTTAATACAGGGCAATACTGATGAGATGATTGCAAACTGCGACAATCAAATTCTGCATATGCTGGAAGAAAACAACCCGGTTATGGCACATGCACTTGAAAGTGATGTCACAACTGTTTCGGAAGAACAAAAAAACTATTTGAGAAATTTGCCCGTTCAAAAAGAACTTGAGATTGAAGGATTAAAAATTCTTCTGGTACATGGCAGCCCGAGAAAAAACAATGAAAACATTTTTGACAATCTGAAAATCGAAGAAGTTGAAGAGATGATATCCGGAACCGATGCAGATATAATATTTTGCGGACATACGCATGTCCCGTGCGGATATCAGACAAATACAAAACAAACCGTTGTAAATACAGGCAGTGTAGGTCGTCCTTTTTCACTTGAGCCAAAATCCTGCTATGCAATACTCGAAATTAGCAACAAAGAATTTTCAATAAAACACAATCTGGTTGAATATGACTATCAAACTGCAGCAAAAATACTTGAACAAAGAGGTTTTGAAGGGGCTGACAAGCTCGCTCAAATGCTTATTCATGCAACATCCAGATATCCGCAGTAAAAAGGATTTTTATTATGATTGAAAGATACAGCCTGCCTGAAATGAAAAATATATGGACACTCGAGTCAAAATTCGGTTTCTATTTGCAAGTAGAACTGGCTGTTTGCAGGGCATACAATAAAATTGGAAAAATTCCGGATGATGCTCTGAAACAAATTGAACAAAAGGCAGCTTTTTCGGTCGAAAGAATAGATGAAATTGAACGGGAAGTAAACCATGATGTTATAGCTTTTCTTACCAATATAAACGAAAATGTAGGAGAAGCTTCAAGATACATTCACATGGGAATGACAAGTTCCGATGTTATTGATACAGCCTTTGCGCTGCAAATCAAAAAAGCATCCGAAATCATTGAAAAAGATTTAAACAACGTTATAGACACGATTAGAAACAAAGCAAAAGAGCATAAAAATACAATATGCATCGGACGCTCCCACGGAGTTCATGCAGAGCCTATGACTTTCGGGGTAAAACTGTGCAGCTGGCTGGATATATTTGAAAGAGCAAAAAAACATTTTGACATTGCAAAAGAAGAAATTGCAGTCGGTCAAATCTCAGGTCCTGTCGGAACATACAGCAATATTTCACCGGAAATTGAAGAAGCGACCTGCAAAAGTCTCGGTTTGAAACCGGCAAAAATTTCCACACAGGTCATAGCAAGGGACTATCATGCATACTATATGCAGTCTTTGGCTCTAATCGCATGTGCAATTGAGCAATGCGCAATTGAAATAAGACATTTGCAAAGAACAGAAGTTCTTGAAGTTGAAGAAGCATTTAAAAAGGGACAAAAAGGTTCTTCAGCTATGCCGCACAAGAAAAACCCGATTTCGTCAGAAAATCTCTCGGGTCTTGCAAGAGTCGTAAAAAGCAATTCTATTGCGGCTATGGACAATATTCCTCTCTGGCATGAACGTGATATCTCACACAGTTCCGTAGAGAGAATTATCTTCCCTGATTCGACAATACTCATTGACTATATGCTCAATCGCTTTAACAGACTCGTTGAAGGGCTTGAAGCCCACAAAGAAAACATGCTCAAAAATACACATCTTTTCGGGGGAATTGTATTTTCCCAAAGAGTATTGCTTGAATTGACAAACAAAGGTCTTTCAAGAGAAGAAGCCTATGCACTTGTACAAAAAAATGCTCTTGCAGCTTTTAATCACAAAGACGGCGATTTCAAAAAGAACCTGCTCAATGATAACGGTGTAACAAATATACTCACAAAAGATGAAATTGAAAACTGCTTTGATTCGCAGTACTATTTGAGAAACATTGAGACAATATACAAAAGATTTGGAATATAGAGGAAAAACAGATGGGCTGTTTAAAATTTATAATAAAAGTCATAATAGTTGTTCTTGCAGTGATAGGCTTCAAGGCTATAGGCGGCTGGGACTGGGTTGTAAAGACCTGGCACCCGTTTGAAAAGCCGACACAAGAATCTATGATTGAAAAGAGCAAAGATGTCGCCGACTTTTCAAAAATTCCGGAAGAATATGAAATTTCAAAATCCACAAATGTACTTGGCTACCGTGCAGTAGTGGCAGAACATGATGCAACAGGACAAAAAATGGCAGTGGTAAACGAAAACAAAACAATCAAACTTTCTCAGGATGATTTCAAAAACGGAAATCTTGAAAAAAAAATCAATGATATAAACAAAAAACTCAGCTATCAATATATACATATAGAAAATTTTAAAATAACAAAACAAGGTACAATGCAGTCAATGAACCAGACTGTTCCATATGCCAGATTTGAAGCAGATGTGACAAATCTTCCGGTAAAAGATATAAAAGGACTTATTGCCGTAGCAAAAGATGTTAACGGCAAAGACAAAATCCTTGTATCTGCAAATCAGGGAGACCGATATTCCCAGATTATCAGCGAACAGTTTTTCAAAATGGTAAAACCTTCAAATGAATCATAACTACAAAAAATATATTAAAAAATGTATCTCTCTTGCTCATAAGGGAGAAGGTTTTGTCTCTCCAAATCCGCTTGTCGGGGCAGTAGTTCTGGATAAAAACGGAGAAGTTGCGGGATTGGGCTGGCACCAAAAATACGGCGAAGCACATGCAGAAGTCAACGCAATTGCCGATGCAAAAAGCAAAGGTTTCGATATAAAAGGCGGAACGATATTTGTAAGCCTTGAACCTTGCTCTCATTACGGAAAAACACCCCCATGCGCAGATTTGATAATCAAAGAAGGCTTAAAAAAAGTTGTAATTGGCTGTACTGACCCAAATCCCAAAGTTAACACAGGGGGGATAAAAAAACTGCGTGATGCAGAAATAGACGTTGTAACAGGTATTTTGGAAGACGAATGCAAAAAGCTGAATGAAATATTTTTCAAAAATCAAATAAAAAAGCTTCCGTATGTTGCAATAAAAACAGCCACCACAATGGACGGAAAAATTGCAACAAAAACCGGCTCCTCAAAATGGATAACATCGCAAAAGGCAAGAGAATACGTACAAAAACTGAGAAACAAATATGACGCCATCCTCACCGGTTCGGGAACGGTTCTGGCGGACAACCCTTCATTAACCTGCCGAACAAAAGGAGGAAGAAATCCAATACGCATAGTTATTGACTCAAAGCTAAAAACCCCGCCGTCTGCAAAAGTTTATGAAGACAACGGAACAAAAGTTTATATTGCAGCGACAAAAACAACAAAAACAAAAGACTATGGTCCAAATACCGAAATAATCTTTTGCCCTGTAGTAAACGAAAAAATTGATTTAAACTTTCTGCTCAAAGAACTGTACAAAAAAAGGGTTTACAGCATACTCATAGAAGCCGGCGGAAATTTAAACGGAGCCTTTTTAAAACAGAATTTGGCAGATAAAGTGTATCAATTTATTGCTCCGAAAATTCTTGCCGACAATAAGGCAAAAAGCTTTGCGGACGGCTTGTGTGCAAACAATATTGATGACGGATTAAGGCTGAAAATTGAAAGTGTAAAAACACTTGAACCTGATATTTTGATTGAAGCTTATCTCTAAAAGTATCTTTTGCTTTTTAGATTCTTCGCTGCGTTGTCTTGGATTATTGGCACTCACGAAAAAGCGTGGTTTTCGTTCGCATGGGCAGCTTTGTGCCCGCCAAAATCCGCTCAGAATGATGTTGTTCTTTCGTCATCCTGAGGGCGGAGCCCGAAGGATCTTTCTTATTTATTCCACTGTTCTTGACTCCGTAGTACAGGTCAAGGTTTGTTATATCAAAGGTATTTTTATTTTTTGAGGTATTAAAATTGCGCACGTTTTTATTCATGTTTTCAGCCATGTTTTTTTTCCTCGTAATTTTTCTAACCTTATATATTTGTTGTTCTATGCTGGTCGAAGAATATTTTCATTAGATTCTTCGGTCATTTCATTCCCTCAGAATGACGGGGTGTTATCGTTTCACATACACTTTATATGTTTTTTATATTCCACGTTTTGGTAGTTCATAAACATTTACTTTGTGTTTTTATTAAGTTTTTTATCGGATTGGTATTTATTATTTGTTGGGCAGGGGCTCATGGAACCTACTCTTTTACTGTCATTCTGAGGGAATGAAATGACCGAAGAATCTATTGTTAAGGATCCTTCGCTTACGCTCAGGATGACGTGAAGGTTAAAGCCTCAGGATGACAAAAAAAAACACGTCATTCTGAGGCGATAGCCGAAGAATCTATAGAAAGTAAAAGATTCTTCAGTCACTACGTTCCCTCAGAATGACGTTCTCATTTTGTCATCCCGAAAGCATATATTTCTTTTCTCGTATACTCCTATCCTTTTATATCAAAACTGCCGCCATGGCTCTCTTTTCTCAAAGCAGCACCCACATTGAACATCATAAGATTATATTTTTCTATCTCATTTGCAATGTTGCCTGTAAAAACATTCTGATTTTCATCAATAAAATTGAACAAAGGCTCCCAAAGACTATTAACCACGCCCTGAGCTGTTTTTTCTGTCTGGTGGATAGTTCTTGTCGGAACTTTTATATTCAATCCAAATGGTTGTTTGATGAAATTGTCTGCCATGTATTTCATATCCCTGTTTTGACTACAAACACTATATCGGACTTCCTTACAAAAAACTTTAAGGATTTTTTATGATTTGTAAAGAAATGTATACCCAAATTTATATTAAGTTTTGTAAAGTTGAGTTTTGTTCCAATTTTTGCAGTACAAAATATACTATTTTTGCAAAAAGTTAATTTGCTTTTAAAATATTTATATTTTTAAATAAAAAATCATATTTTCAATAATGCCTTTGAAAAATTTAACATTTCAAACTAGCAATTTTTTTTTTGAGCTGATTTGTAATTATAGCAGGTCTTTCATATTATATGGATGTAGAAGTCATCAAAATCTGTATTTGAAGATTTATGCTAGTCAGACTACTCTTTGAAAAGGTAAGCAAGCAGCTGTCAAACTAAAAACAGACAGGGACTCCGTGAACGGCAGCTGTAACGCCAGATTAGACAAATTATTATTATGATTAATAAAGTTACCCTTAGCAGTAAGGAAGTTTACAAAAAAGACCAAAGCAGGTCTTCATACAACAATTCAAACACAAGCACCCCGTCGTTTAAGGGACCTGTAGAAGCGGCAACCGCTGTTCTACAGTTCTGCAACACAAACCCGATGGCAGGCGTATCTCTGATAGACATGGCTACAGCTATTGTCCCCAGAACAGTTGTTGATGCAAAAACAAACGGTTTTGCCGCTGCCGAAACATTCCGCCGTGAGTCATCAGGGCTTGTTGTAAACTGTTTGATTCCCGGTTTTATTGTTTTTGGTGTAGCAAAAGTGCTTGAAGCTATGGGTATAGGAGGCAAAGGCTGGAGCAAAATGTGGGCTAATCAAGAAGCCCTTGAAACACTCCGTGACCATTACAAACAATCTGATGGTACTGCAAAAGGCTACATATCAAAGCTTTTTGAGGATGCGGAAGTCCTAAACGGAAAAGAATGGAAAAAGCTTAAACCTTCATCTCTTGAAAATGAACTTTCAGAATATACAAAAGTCATAGCAGACAATGTTCAAGACAAGAAAGTTGTTGAAGCCGCCAGAAAAAACCTCTACAACAAAATCCTCAAAGTCACAGGCGGTGCAGAACACATAAAAATTCATGGCAAAGTTTACCATGACAATATCACTACTTTACTCAGAGACGGTGTTGATGTCGGACAAAAATTTGTTAATGAATTAAAAGGCAACCATTCGGCTATAGACAAATTTGTAAAAAATGCAACAAAATTTGTTAACAAAAAAAGCCTTATCGGTATGGCAATTGTTATTCCTCTTGCAATGTCCATGCAGTATATCAACAGATGGATTACCAGAAAAACCTCCGGACAAGAGGGCGCACCGATATACAAAGACTTCATTCAAAACAAAACAAAAAAAGAAATGACACCGGCTGAAAAATCAAAATTCTGGGCTCACAAAATAGGTGCAGCAGGCTTGATGGTAGGTGTAGCACTTTTATCAATGATGAAAAAGCCAAGCATCAAGATGCTGCAGTTTACAAAGAACATGCCGTCTATGGATCAGTGCAGATGGATTGCAACATCTACTTTTGCCAGCCGTATGCTCGCTGCCGAAGACCAGAATGAACTGAATGAAGTAACATGGAGAGACATTGCAACATTCTCCAGTTTATATTTCTTAGGGGACTATGTTTCTAAAGCTGTTGGTACTATAATACAAAAAGTTAAGGGTGTTCCTTTGCTGAGTTACATGACTCAAAAACCCGAAACCAAAAACCCGCTTAAGAAATTCGCTTTCTGGGTTAAAGATACAAAACTCAAAAGTTTTGATGAAGCAAATGCCATAGCTGCCTCAGGCGCAAATAAAATCGGCGGTGCTAAAGCCAAAGGACTCAGAGCAATATGTGAAGTAAGTTCACTCGCATTTTCAATGCTGGTTTTAGGAATTCTTGTTCCATGGTATGTTAGAAAACAGACAGAAAGAAAACACCAGAAAGAATTACTGGAAAAATACAACAGTTTCCACACCTACCCGTCATTAAATCTCACTAGCAACAAAAAAACTTTTCAGGCGTTTGGTATGATGATGGCAGACAAATAAAAATTACAAACAGGTAAAAAGATGATTTCACGATTACATAATACACAACCAAACATTAAAGCAATCACCGATAAAAAACAAAATAACAGCAAAGGTAATGCAAATCCCGGATTTAAAGGTGCATTTGAGGTTGGCACACAGGTTTTGAATTTCTTAAACACAAGCCCTGCAATAGGAGCATGCTTTATTGACTTTTCATCAATGGTATTGCCGAGGACAATTGTTGACTTTACCCGTTCTCCCGATGCTGGTATGGAAACAGGTTTTAGAGAGTCATCGGGTACAATAAATCATGCCATGGCAGGTGTTGTCGGTTTGGGTGCAGGATATGCCGTTTCTCATGCATTTAATAAACAAAACGGTGTAAAAGCTCATCTTGTTTTTGCAAACGGAGACACAATTGAAACTCTTGCCGGACTTATGGACAAAAGCAAACTGCCTAATGATGCCGGATATGACACAAAAAAATACTGGGAATCTTTCTTTGACAATCTCAAAGGCTTAAACACAACAACTCCTGCCGCCAACGGTGACGTATGGAGAGATTTCAACGTCCAAATGAAAGACGGCAAAAATCTTAAACAAACAGTAGTTGATATGCTGTCAAATGTTGATGACAAAAATTACAAAACTCCAAAAGCATTGATGGCAAAACTCAAAGAGGAAATCACAGGTACTCTTGGTGCAGGCTCAACATACAAACTTGAAATACCCGGCAGAAAAACTGTTGAAGGCGACCTTGAAGGTATAATAAACAAAGCCTATGCAATGAGAAGGGCTGTTCTGGACAAAGCTGCTCATGACAAAACTGCCGTAGTCAAAGATTTGGAAAAATTTGTCAAAGGCATACAGAACAAAAAGGTGGCTACCGTTGCTGCCGGCTTAGCTATTCCCGTTACAATCGGTGTATCAGCACAGCCTTTAAACAGATATTTGACGAAAAAACGTACGGGTTCAGACGGTTTTGTCGGTGTTGAGGGAAGAGAACCGGATCACTCCGCAAAATTTAAAGCAGGAAAAATTGTGCTCGGTCTTTTAATGGGTTCGGCAATGATTTCAACAATACTAAAACACCCTATGGATCTATACACAAATATACGCAGTGCGGGTAAAGAACTTCTTTCAAAATTGCAATACAGAAGCATGGTTCCCACACTTGATCAGTTTAAGTTTATCTACGGTATGACTATCATGAGCCGTATATTTGCAGCACGTGACAAAAATGAAGTCAGGGAATCCGCAATAAAAGACTCTCTCGGCTTTGCAAACTGGCTGATATTAGGCGGTATTGTTTCAAAATTGTCAGCAAAAGCATTTAAAAAAGGCATAATCAATTACGATGAAAAGAACGGAAAAGGCGCATTCAAATTTATTCAACATGCCGTTGAAAAAACACATGAAGAAATTCTTTATCCGACTTTAAAAGAAATGGGTATTGATGTTCTTGACCAAAACGGAAAAGCTGTTCCTTTCAAAAAATTGGTTGCTATGATGAAAGACAAAACTGTTCAATCGAAAAATTTCGAACCGCTTGTCAAAGAAACACTTTCAAAACTCAAATACAAAAACTACTCACAGCTTCTGGGATACCTGTACTCTGCAGTAGTTCTTGGTATTGGTATTCCAAAATTGAATATTGCTATTACAAAACACTGTGAAAAGAAAGCAGCAGAGAAAAAAGCACTCAATACCCAGAATGATAAAATGAAACTTAATAATGATTTTATGAAAATATCCCAGCAGGAAAGCAAAACTTTCGGTGCATTTCTAAATCAAATTTAAGATGTTATTTTCCTGTACATAGACTCAAGGAGAATAGTGTGATTTAAAGGTTTGCAATAACTTAATATATTGTAAATAATTTTGAAAAATAGTTATATTTTTTATATAATTTTCTATGAAATAAAGAAAAAGGTTAGTAAACATGGCAGAAAACAGAATACCAACAGGGGTAGGAAAAAAAATTGTAGAAGCGTTGAAAAAACAGGCAGAAATTGAAATTCAACCGGTAGCAGACACTATTGAAGATACAACTCCAACAGCGCCGGCTGTAGAGACTGTTCCTGTTGAAGATTATACAGAGACTATCACGGACAATATCAGTCTGGACGATAATTTTTCTGATTTTTCAATGGATAATAATGAAACAGAAGATTTTTCAGCTTTTGAAGATAATACAGAAATTGTCCAAAATACAGAAAATGATTTTCAGTCAAATTTTGATGAGGACAATTACAACTTTGAGGAATCACCTATGTTTGACGAAAAAGAAATTTTTAACACACAGCAGACTATAAAAAGTGTGCAGCCTCAAAAATCATATGCAATGCCTGCCAATGTAGCTGTTTTAAAAAGACTTATCATGCAGCTTCCTCAAGGAGTAACAAAGCAAACCGGTGCTCAAATTATCAGACAGACAATGGAAGCTCTCGGCATTTCGATGAACAGTGTATTAAAAGAAGCACAGCAGGGTCAAGACAATATTACTGCATCTGCAAAAGCTTGTCTTGCCACTATATCTGAATACAAAAACAATATCAGATCTCTTGAAAAACAAGTACAGGATTACAAAAAACAAGCTGTTGCTTTAAATGATCTTATCAGTCTTTTTGTTATGACAGATAAACACTAAAAACAAACAAAGTTTTAAACTTTAATAAAAAACGCCTTAAATAATTAAGGCGTTTTTTATTAATTATCGTTCTATTGTCCGCAAAAACTCATTCATCGCTTTATCAATGTTTTGTTCTGTTGAAACAATCAGTCTTGTTTCCCCCAATACATCAGCAAGTTCAAATTTTACAAAATCAAGTTTCTGCGGATGTGCAAAAGCAAACATCATGGAAAAATCAGGACTTGTTTTTTGTAAATTCTGTATTTTTTGAGGCAAAGAATTCCAATCTATCTGTTTTTCCCGAGCCCCTTCATTTTCAAGATCACCAACAACAACTATAGCCGGAACATAGCCTTCTTTACTCATTGTCAACGAATAACCGATTGCCTTTTCAATTCCGAGTCCGTATGCTGTTCCCCATTCTTTTTCATCGTATTGAGTAAATGTATCCATAGACTCCGATATATTTTTTGAGCTATGGGGCGATCCTTCAAAAATAAGGTATGCTTCTTCTGAAACTCTTATAATTTTAACTTTATCCTCCGGATCCAATCTGCTGCATAATTGTTTTACAAATCTCTTTTGTTCATCCAATTTTGTTTGGTTTGAGACAGATGAATCAACAACAAAAATCACAGAAGCTGGATGAAAATCATCTATTTTTATATTTTTTAAAGCAAAAATTAAAAACAACAAAACACTCACAGCCAATACTGTAACAATAAATAATTTCTTTTTTCTTTTATTCATGTCTATATTTCCTATTAGTATAGTAAAAGGGGCGGTTACAAATATACCAAATACCCCTTTTACATTTATCAAATAACTATATTTTCATATGTAATCTACCAGCTGATCTTACCTTCTGTAATAATCTGAACTGTTTTGTCCCAGCCTCCTGAAGGAGCTGTATCAGTGGTTCCGGAATCACTGCCGTTGCCTGCATCACTGCCTGATGAAGGCTGCGGAGTTCCTGCAGGAATAACTCCTTCAGGTGTAACCACAAATGAAACAAGATCATATCCTATTTTATTCGGACCCTTAGATGCATTTGTATCAACATTTACACGAAAACATGTGTTAGCACCATCACCTGTACATGTACTACTAATACCTGTAATAAAGAAATACATGCCGTCTGCGCTCATGAAAGAATTATTCTGACCAAACAAGGAAGATGAGTCACCTGATGACCCGTCCACATTTTTAATCGGATAAGATTCAATATCATAAGGATTAATATTCACCCTTTCTTTATACATATCAGCAATTGTTTTTGCAGAAGACATATCCCAGAAACGTATAGGACCTTTCGCAGTTTTTAGCTCTTTTGTTGCATTAGAAACAGTAGAATATGCCTTTTTAGCTGCGGCAACATTTGCCTGTACCTGAGCATTCTGCTGCAATCCCGGTATCGTCAACACAGAAATTACACCAATTATCATAAGGGTAACAAGTATTTCCGCCAAAGTAAATGCTGATTTTCTTTTATTCAACATATAATCCTCCGATTTTTGTATTTTAACCATTAATTAGTTGAATCACTTTTAGATCCGGATTGTCCACTTCCAGCGTTGTTCGATGATGAATCTTGCGGACAACTTGAATATGAGCTATCTGTCAACCACGGCATCTTTCCGTATGCCATAACATAATTTGTACAACTCCATTCACCGGTACTCATAGGATAAACGCCATCATTAGTCACCAGATATCCCATCAAATCAACCCCAACAACATTCGGAAGATCTGAACCGTTAGTGTCAATATAAATTGCACCAACGCCAGACGAACCTGTATCAGCCTGTGCAACTTTCCAAATCATTCCATCTGTAGTCTGGAACCAATCCGTATTATTTATTGTTCCAGAAGAACCAGAACCGCCAAAAGATTTATATGTATACGAGTCACCTGTTATTTCCATTGTGTTTAAGACGTCTTTATAACGCTTCTTTATCTCTTGAGTATTTGACCATGGCCACCATCTCAAATCACCGTATTTTGTTTCAGCCATCATTGTTGCGGATTGAGCAACAGTATATGATTTTTTTGCAGCAGCTACATATTGCTGTTCGTCTGAATATTCTTTCAATCCAGGAATTGTCATTGCAGCAATTACACCAATAATTGTTAATGTAAGCAATGTTTCAGCCAAACTGAATGCAGATTTTCTTAAACTCATACAAAATCCTTCTCTTTTTATAAACCACAAAATTTTATTTATGACCCTAATGTTGAGAACAAAGCATTGCTCTTCTCAATTACCGTTTCACGAAGCTCCATAACCCGGCTAACTTCTAAACCGAGCTGTTCCTTAACCAAATCTTCATCAAACAAATCAGGTTCATCGTGTGAAATTTTATTTGCAAGATAAGCAAGTGTACTTACCTGAGGCATTGAAGAAGACAATGGATCGTGATGATATTTTATACAATTTGCAAGCAACACTGAAAGTTTCCATTTTTTTGCAAGCAAAAAGCCAAGATCCGCATGGTTTGTTTCAAACATATCGTTTTCGGCATCTATAACATCTTCACCGTTTTTAACCATTGTTCTGACTTTTTGGTAAGTCATAGTATCTGCAATATTCAACAAAATCTTACCTATATCATGCAAAAATCCAATAGTAAAAGCATCAGCAGGATCAGCAACACCCGTCATATTGGCAAGACATTCAGCAGCAACACCGCATCTTAGCGAGTGTTTCCACATATCTCTTCCGCCCTGAGATGTCAACATTGGTTTCATCGCAACAGCGATAATAATATTTCTGGTCTGTGTCATTCCCAAAAGCGCCAGCGCCTTGCTCACAGAAGTAATTTCCTGTGCAAAACCGTAATAAGCAGAATTAACAAGTTTCAACACCTGCGAAGTCAATGCCTGATCATAAGCCATAATATCAGACAGCTCTTTTGTTCCTGACGTATCATCTTTTATAATACCAAGCGCCTTAACAATAACATTCGGCATTGCCGGTAATTCTTTTATTTGTTCTAATAATTTACTCGCATCTAGACTCATAACTACACCTGCAAATGTTTCTTAATTGAGAGCATACTGCCTCCTGCAGCAAACCCTATTGCTATAATAAATAATACCAGTATAACTATATTGTTTGCAAGTACCGGAACCGGAACCGCAAAAAATTGATGAACCTTCACTATCATATTATTAACGGAGTTCAATGGGAACAAAGAGAAGAATGCCCCCAAAAATCCGTATATTGCGCCCTGCAAAATCAGAGGAATTTTTATATACCAGTTGCTCACACCCATAAGACGCATAATCTCTATCTCGTCTTTTCTGGATTGTATAACAAGCTCAATTGTGTTGTTTATAATAGTTATAGTCAAAATAGCAACAATAACCATTGTAAACAAGGTCGTAGAGTGCACAACGTTATTTACCGTCTGCATTTTCTTTGCAATATCCTGAGCATAATTAAGATCTTCTACGCCGCTTGAGGTTTTGATTTTATTAAAAACAGGCGTAATATTTTCCGGTTTGTCAACTTTAACATGAAGCGTATCAGGCAAAGGATTGTCCATGTTTGCCATATCAAATTCTCTTTTCATATCAGCCCAGGATTTTTCCTTCGGAATAATTTTTACCCTTTCAACATGCTCAAACTGCCTTATATTTTTTGCAATTTCATTTGTATCAGCATTGGGCTTTATATAAACAGAAATTTCAAGCGCATTACCCAAAGCGCTGATAAAAGACGGCAAAGAAAGAGTTGTTCTCAAGAAAAATCCAAAAATTGTCATAATAGCGAAAATAATCGCAACAATAGCCAGATTTATCCAGCCGGTTCTTTTTATGCCATAAATAGCTTCAATAGTAATTCTGTATACTATTCTGAGCTCTTTAAGCCAATCTTTCGGTATATGTGCTTTTACTTTTTTCTTTATTATGCTTTTTGTAGAATCACTCATATTTGTTTACTCATAATTTATTCATAAGTACCGGCTTGAACATCTCTTATTATCTGACCGGCATCCAGTGTCAAAACTCTCTTTCTGAAATAATCAACCATTGTATGATCATGTGTCGAAATCAAAACAGTAATGCCTTTTTGGTTAATCTGTTCCAAAATCTGCATAATTTCAAGAGAATTTTTGGGATCAAGATTCCCCGTCGGCTCATCCGCAATCAAAAGAGGCGGTCCGTTCACTATTGCTCTTGCAATGGAAACTCTCTGCTGTTCACCGCCTGAAAGCTCAGATGGTTTTGCTTTCATTTTGTCAACAAGTCCAACCACCTTTAATGCACCGGTAACACGTGCTTCTATCTCCTTTGAACTCATACCTAGAGTTCTGATTACATAAGCACAGTTGTCATAGACACTCATATTCTGCAAAAGTTTGTAATCCTGAAAAACAATACCCATACAGCGTCTGAGGTTTGGAACTTTTTCGGAAGGCAGATTTGCAATATTTATACCGCCAATCATAACACTACCCGTTGTTGGGGTTTCTTCTTTGTACAAAAGTTTCATCAGGGTAGATTTTCCTGCACCTGAAGAACCGGTGATAAAAACAAACTCGCCTGACATAATATCAAGATTTATATTCTTGAGTGCATAGTTATTTTTATATCTTTTTGTTACACCTCTGAGTTGTATCATACGTCTGTCAACCAAGTTTCTCTCTTATTGCTTCTATTATAACCCGAACCAAAAACAATGGCAAAGCCGGAAAGATTCTTTTAAATCTGGATGGTTCTTTCAATGTTCTGTACAACCATTCCAACCCCATTTTCTGCCATATTTCAGGAGCTCTTTTTGTCATTCCCGACCAGACATCAAAACTTCCGCCGACACCTATAAAAATAGCAGACGGCATTTCTTCTTTGAGTTTTGCAATAAAAAATTCCTGTTTCGGAGCGCCGAGAGCGACAAACAAAACCCTTGGGGCAACGGCTTTAATCTCCTGCTCTATTCTTTCCTGCTCAAAATTATCAAAATATCCGTTTCTTATATAAATAATGTTCAGGTTTTGATATTCCTGTCTGATATTTTTTACTGCCTGCTGGACGACTTCTTCCTTTGCACCTATCAAACCAACGGTATAGCCCTCAAGCTCACACATTCCCATAAGTTTTTGAGAAAATTCAATACCGGGTATATTCTCCTGCTCTATTCCTTTAATTTTCAATGCCAGTTTTATTCCGACACCGTCCGGAATAACCAAATCCGCAGAATTTAAAACCCTGCCAAAATCACTATTCTTTTTACCCAGAGAAATCATCTCGGGATTTATTGTGACAATTTGCATTCCTTTATTTTCTTTCAGATGACAGTGAACCAGCTGCAGCGCTTCATCAAAGCTGTATAAATCAACCTCAAACCCAAGTACAGGTTCTTTTTTTCTTTGAATACATTCCATAATTATATTATTTTATATAAATTGCAAATTTCTTGCAAATAATTTTGTATTAATTTTTAGAATTCTTCTTTTCACTAAATTTTCTTTAGCAGTCTTTTAAATTGTTTTTTTTCTGTCTATAATAAAAATCAACAGAAAACACAAAAAGGAATAAACACATGCAAGCAAGAAGAGCTGCTAGAGAACTGGCTTTAATTTTATTTTCACAATTTGATAAAAAAATTACACAATACAACCAGACCGAATTTGAAGATATTATTCTCAAATCCGTTCGTACATTGACAAACAATTCAATAGACGAATTGAAAACTTCTGTCGGAACAATAAATGCAATGAAAGAACAGGTTGAAAACTATGAAGCAGACAGTCCTGTAAATCTTGAAAGACCGCTTCAGGCAAAAAACCTGCCCGTTGCTCTTCCTATGACATCGGACTTGAAACAGCAGCTTGACGAACTTCTCGGTATTTGTGAAAAAGTCGTTATGGCACTTGAAATAGCAGAAATGACTGCACTTGAATATACTGGAGAAGTAAAAAACTATGTTCTTCAAATTGCCAATATATACAAAGCGCACGGTGAAGAAATTGATTCTTTAATCAAAAAATTTGCCAAAGGCTGGGATATAGACCGTCTTGTAAAAATAGACAAAGATATCCTTCGCATCGCAATATCAGAACTTCTGTTTGTTGAAGGAGTTCCGGTTAAGGTTGTTATAGATGAAGCGCTCGAACTGGCGAAAAAATATTCAACTGATGACTCATCTTCTTTTATCAACGGTATTTTAGGAAAAGTTGTTGATGAAAAGAAAGCAAGAGACAAAGAAAAAGCATAAAAAGATAAATGTTCGATTTTTTTAAGAAAAAAGAAGAAAATAAACAAACAAATACCTCTTCACAGCAAGAAGAAACTCAGACGGAGAAAAAAAATATTTTTTCTCTGACTTTTGACTCTTTAAAAAAAACAATTGAAAAAACAAGTGAATCACTTGTTGGGAATATTGTTCAAAAAGTTGAACAGGAAGAAGAATTTGACGAATTTATCCTTGATGATATGGAAGAGCTGCTTATCAAAGCGGATCTTGGCGTAAACACAGCTGCGGACATTGTGGACAATCTCAGAAAAAAGAACTCAATGAAACCGTCTCAAGTTAGAGAATATCTTCAAAACGAATTTTCACAAATTCTCAATTCCGCAGGCTCAAATATTCTTAACTTCAAAGAAAATGAACTGAATATATATTTTATCGTAGGTGTAAACGGCGCCGGAAAAACAACACTAATCGGCAAACTGGCAAACCGTTTTAAAATACAGGGTAAAAAAGTTCTTGTTGCCGCCGCAGATACGTTCCGTGCCGCAGCAGAAGAACAGCTCGATATCTGGAGCAAAAGAGCCGGTGCGGATATTGTAAGAAATGACGGAGCAGATCCGGCTTCGGTTGTTTTTGATGCCATCAAAAAAGCCAAAAACGAAAACTATGACGTAGTTCTTGTTGACACAGCAGGACGTTTGCAAAACAAATTCAACCTTATGCAGGAACTCACCAAAATAAAAACTGTAATAGACAAAAATGCACCGGATGCATTACGGGAATCAATTCTTGTTCTTGATGCAAATACAGGACAAAACGGACTGTCTCAGGCAAAAGTATTTACGGAATGCGTAAATCTGACATGTGTCGCTCTGACAAAACTGGACGGCTCGGCAAAAGGCGGAATAATCATTGCAATTGCAAAAGAAATGGGTCTGCCGGTAAAACTAATCGGTGTCGGCGAAAAAATGGAAGATTTGAAAAATTTTGATGCATCTGAATTTGTAAAAGCACTTTTCAGTTAGTATGCAGGCAAATAAGAAAATATATTTCTGCAAAGCACAGCAGTCAAATATCTACACCAGATGATTTTTTTCAAGTTCTTTTCTGATTTTATTCAATCCGGACTGTATAATTCTCGAAATTCTGGACGGAGAAATATCAAAATCCTCCGAAAGTTCTCTGAGTTTTTTGTCCTTAAAAAATTTTGCTTCTATAAGGTCATGCTCTCTTTGGGGCAGTTTTTTCATTGCTTCTTTTATTGCACCGCTCATTTCTTCAAAAACAATAATCTCTTCAGGAGTGCGTGTGTCATCTTTTATCTGTGTAGGATTTTCGGCATCTGCCATTTCATCTATGGACAGAATAGTTTTGTACACAGCTTCTCTCAAATCATTCATGTCGTTTTGTGTCGGTGCAGCTTCTCGTTTTGTCTTTTGAGAATACCATTTATATCTGCGTCTGACTTCATTTCTGATAGCCCATTTTATAGCAGTTGAAATATAAGAGCTGTTGTATTTTGAAATATCAGACGTTGTACAAAGATGATGCACAACCTGAATACCTATGTTAACAAGTTCCGAAAAATCAATAAGGTAAGCCGACGAAAGCTTTTTGAATTCAATTTTTGCAATAGTTTCTATAAGCTCGTTGTATTCTTTTAGGCTTTTTCGTATAGATGCTTTTGCTTGAATATTCAAAGTATACCTGCGACTATATTTTTCAAAACTGCTCTGTACAAAATTATTCTAAATTAAAAACATAAAACTGTAAAATAATTATAAACTTTTGTAATTTTTATTAAACAAATTTCAGGTTCTAAACATTTTCAAACGTCTCAAATGCCCTGTAGGAACTTCTTACCAGTCCTGATGCAACAACCTGTTTTATGCCGGCATAGCGAGCAAGTTCTTCAACATATGAAAAATCATCCTGAGAATAATATTTTTCAACCTCCAAATGTTTTTTAGACGGCTGCATATACTGCCCAACAGTAACGATGTCGCATTCAACGGACTTTAAATCTTTGAATGTTTGTTCCAGTTCTTCAAACGTCTCGCCTAACCCGACCATAAGCCCCGATTTTGTAATCATATGAGCCTTACGTTCTTTTATATGCCTCAAGAAATTTAAAGAACGCTCATAACCGGCAAGTGGTCTTGCCTTGGGATACAGTCTTTTGACCGTTTCTATATTGTGATTGAAAACATCCGGCTGTGCATCAACAACTATATCAATAAGATCTTCAATACCTTCAAAATCCGGAGTCAGAACTTCAATTTTTATATCAGGAACAAGTTTTTTTGTCTCAACAATGACCTGTGCAAACATATCAGCACCTTGCAGCGGCAAATCATCACGTGTAACAGATGTAATGACAGCATATTTCAAGTCCAGCTCTTTTATTGCCTGAGCAACTTTGAAAGGCTCCGTTCTGTCGAGAGGTTCAGGGGTGCCGCCAGAGATATTGCAAAATCTGCAATTTCTCGTACATATGTTTCCCAAAATCAAAAATGTAGCTGTGTTTTTTGCATAACATTCCGCTTTGTTTGGGCATCTTGCAGCATCACAAACGGTATTCAAACATTTGTTTTTTAATATCGAACGGACAAGTTTTGTCTTTTCCGTATCGACAATCCCTCTTTTTAAGTACTCCGGCAACCTTTTTCTTTCCATGGTGGTCTTTTTTTCAGCTTAATATTCTCTTCTTAGAAAAAATGAGGCTGTTCCAAACGGTACTAAAACCACTTTTTTGAACATTAGCCTCAATAACATTATAAGCGATATTCAGCCTAAATTCAAGTCTAAGACTATTAATAACAAGAATTATACACGTAACTCGACTTTTCCAACTATAAATTTTAAATGTGAATTTAGGAATATACTTTGTTTATTTTTTGTGCCCGGGGGGGGTCGAACCCCCGACCTGCAGCTTCGGAGACTGCCGCTCTATCCGACTGAGCTACGGACACAAACCTTGATATATTATATTGTATCTCATTCGGATAAAATTTAAAGTTTTTGTTGAAATTCAAAAGCATTTTTTCCGTCATTCTGAGGCACCTGCCGAAGAATCTTTTTCAGCATAAGTCATTGCCTTCTATCCCAAATAGCCTCATTGCATACAAACTTTCCTTCATCTTTAATAATTTCATCAGAGTCCGATTAACTACAGCATTTGTATGCTTTCAAATTACGTAATAATGAATTATAATATTTAAAAAGGATAGTGATTTATGGAAAATTGTATATTTTGTAAAATAGCCAATAAAGAAATCCCGTCAAACCTTGTTTATGAGGATGAATACACTGTTGCATTCAATGACCTGAATCCTCAGGCTCCGGTTCATATTCTTGTTATCCCGAAGGCACACTATGCATCTCTTAATGAAACAGATGACAAAGAGACACTTGCTGCCTTGCTAAATGCAGTAAAAGAAGTAACAAAAAAACTCGGAATAACAGACTACAGAACAGTAATAAATACCGGAAAAGCGGCAGGACAGGAAGTTTTTCACATACATCTGCATATTCTTTCCGGCAGACCGCTAAATTGGCCTCCGGGTTAATGGTTACGGTGTTAGGGGTATTCAATGCTTAACAATCTGATTTTAATAGTTTTATTCATATGTTTTGTATCAGCCCTGTCATATGTTTATCTCTGTTTGAAAGCCGAAGCGGGAAAACGCACCTCAAAAAAGGGAGAAAACCTGCAAATCACACCGGATGAAGTTTACAAACAGGTTGAGGCATTGATGGCAAATGCTGACTTTTCAACGGCACAAAAACTGGCAAAAAAGTATCTTGGTCAAAACCCTTACCATCACGACCTTAGACGTTTGCTTGTCAAATCATATATAGATACGCAGAAGGAGTACGAGGCTATTTCAAACCTGCTTGTTCTTGTACAGTTTTACCCTGATGATATAAGCCTTTATCTTCAGCTTGCAACTCTGTACAAAAATACACACCAGAACAAAAAAGCTATTCATTTCTACTCATACCTTTTGACAAAAGACAAATACGATGTCAATGCAATGAGAAATCTTGCGGAATTGTATTACAACAACAAACAGAAAGAATCCGCCCTTAAACTTTACAAACAGCTTGTTACCTATATTGATGATGAAGAAGAAAAAATTCAATACTATGAGGTTATGGCAAACATATACTCAACATACGGAGAGTACAATAAGGCAATAAATCTCTATAAAAAAGTGCTTGACCACAAATCGGACAATGTCGATGTAGTAAAAGATCTGAGAAGAATATACCTAAAACTCAAAGATACTGAAAATGTAATCTACTATTCAAGAAAACTGATTGACCTTGAGCCTGATAATTACGGTTATTATGAGGAAATCGTAGATTTGCTCTTTCATGTACATTCCTATGATGAAGCACTAAAATATGCACAAAAAGCCCTTGAATTGCCGACTGCGGATGTGTTTGCAATAAAAAACCTCATTGCCAAAATTTATATTTATACAGGCAAAATTCAAGAAAGTATAAATCTGATAAACGAAACAATTGTTTCCGATCCGACAAATTTGCTTTTGAGCCAGACACTGGCAATGGCATACTGTATGAACAAAGATTTTGAAATGGCAAAACGTGTCTGTCTTGATGCAATAGATGTCGCAGTACCTTCGGATATAAAAGTTATCCATAACAACCTGAGTACAATACTTGCAGAAGAAGCGGTAAATCTCTTAAACCTCGGAAAAACAAAAGAAGCTTTTGATAAGTTTACCGAAGCAATGCAATACAACAATGAAAACCCTGAAATCTATTTCAAACTGGCAAAAGCAAACCGTATGATAAAAAATTATTCTGAGGCAATCCGCCAATGCCGAAGAGCTATTGAACTGGCTCCGGAAGTAAGCCTGTATTACGAAACACTTGCAGATATTTATTATGAACTGCAAAATTTTATAGAAGCCAAGAAGCTATACAAAGAAGCGGTATTTATTGATCCAAAAAACGCCAGAGCACAGACATTTCTCGGAATTTTACAATCCAAAGACAAAGAACATGACAATGCTCTCAAATCTCTTGAAACAGCCGTTTCTATTGATCCGAATAATGTGGACATAAGATACAACCTTGCGCTCGCATATGAAGTGGCAGGCAGGAAAGATGAAGCAAAAGCCGAGTATGAAAAAGTTCTAGAGCTTGATCCTACACACAAAGAAGCTCAGAATAATTTAAAACTTCTGTAAAAAACAGAAGTTTTAAATTTATCATGTAATTTTATTTACAAGGTTTTTATAGTCCTCCTTTTTGTTCCTCAACAACTACTGTACATGGAGGAATAAAATTACCTTCTTCTTTTTCCTGTTCTGTTGCCTGACATATTTCTCTCTGTGATGCAGATATAGAGGGCATTTTTTGAATTTTTGCCAGACCCGAAAGTTTAGAATTCAATAAAACAGAAGTTAAGTCGACAGAAGGATATTCCACATTACCAAAAGCCTCTATCTGTGCCTGATAATATGTGGTTGACGGTGTATACTCGGAGCTTTCTGTAGAATCGATATCAACATAAGCTTGCAAATATCTTCTGTCAACAGTCGGCTGTCCAACAGGAAGTACCTTTCCCGTATTTGTAACAACAAAAGGCACTATATCCGCGGGTCTGCCTTCTTTCCACTCCGGAGTATTAGGACCTCTGTCTCCGTTAAGATCAACCCATACAAGAAAATATTTTATAGAAACATTTATCTTATCCAGATCACAGTTTATAGTTGTTGTATTCATATTTGAAATATAATATTTCATTGAATTTGATGCACGGAATGCCATTTTTGAATCAGTAAAACTCGTTTTTGAATAAGAAGTCAAAGCACTAAAACTATTACAGTTATAATCAGTTGTATTTATATAACCGTACTTGTAATTCGGATTATTTGGATTTACAGCAAATCTCGTACAAAATTTCTTTGCAGTATCAGGGAATTCTTTGTCTTCTTCCGTATAAGGACTATTTGGTGTGTTATTTAGCTCACTGTTGTTCGCATCAATAACGTCCTGTCTGATGTTATATGCAGCAGTGTTAAGGGTATTATATGCATTGTAATACTGATATTTCAAAGCCTTTTCGCTCGGTTTTATAATCGTAAGCATCATTACAGAAATAACACCTACAATAGCAAGAAATATTAACAATTCCGGTATAGAAAATGCTCTTTTTTTATTTGATATATTAGACCGTTCCATATACACTCTCCGATTTTATTATGTTTATATAATCATTGTAATTATCCAATTCTATTATATCATTTTGTTTGTCTATTGAATATCCGTTTACATTCAAAACAGTAGAATTTTCTTTTATGGCATAAACAAGAATGTTTTTCTCCAATGCATCAAGAACAATGCTTGACCCCGCAGAATTGTGCGGAATGACAACCGAATGCAGATTTTTGTATGTAAGACAATTATCAATTCTGTCATCATTACAATTTATTAACAGGGGAGCATTTTTAAGTCCGAAGAAAAGACACGGCAAAAATGTCGGAGTAATGTATTCTGCGCTAACTTTCGGACTGACAGTTTCTGAAGTTATTGAAACATCTGCAAATGCAGGTGCATGCACACAAGGACACAAAAGTTCTTTTGTCAGATAGTGAGAAATTATAGCCTCTACACCGCCTACAACATCAATGCCTTCTCCGTTTTCATAGTCATCCTCCGGCGGTTCTTCAAAAAAGCACACAACGGCAAGCCCGTCCGCACCGTTGGCAATCAACTTTTTCCCAGCTTCCAAAAGGGTTTGGGTATTTTTTACAGCACCTTGTGATATACCGTTTTCCGTAGTAAAAAACTCTATACCTGCCGGCTCACGTGTAATTTCAATACCGGAGACATCAAAGCCGTACACTGTTTTTAGCGCATTGATTGTATTAATATGTATATTCAAAACATTCGGAGGAACCGCCCTGTCAAAAATTACGCCTATTTTGTTGTTTTTTGAAGGAAGCAGACCTAAGGAACCTTTCACAAACTGTTCAATTGCCCAACCTTCTACATAAAACATATTGTCAGTGATACCGGAAAAAACCGCAGCATTAACAATATTCGGATTTACAATTAGCGGGATATTTGCAGAAATTTTCTGCGCCGTCTGACTGGCATCACCCGCATATCCGCCTATACTCGCACCGATACCCGTCGGCACTATCATCAAAGATACTTTTTTGTCCATTAGAGCTCTATGCTTTCCGAAGGATTTAGTACAACGGCTTCAATATTTTCCTTCTGCAGTTTTTGTTTAAAATCATTTATATCAACGGCTATTGCATCAAATGTATTGTAATGCATCGGAACAACCTTTTTTGCACCAATCCACTTTGCGGCAACCACTGCATCGTCAATATCCATAGTGAAATGAGAGCCTACGGGAAGCAGTGCAATATCCGGCTTATAAATTTCACCCAATATTTTCATTTCCTGATGAAGACAAGTATCTCCGGCATGATATACCTTTATTCCGCCAATATCAAACAAAATAGATGCAGGCATTCCGGCATATATTCCTTCCGGAGTAGAACTGCTGTGAAAAGCGGGAAGGAACTTTGCGCATCCCCATTCAAATTTTAAAGTACCGCCCATATTAACACCGTCGGCAAATGCACCCTTCTGAGCGCAATAATTGGCAAGCTCAAATATAGCCGCAACAGGTGCTTTCGTCTTTCTGGACAAAGACACGGCATCTCCCAGATGATCAGCATGTCCGTGTGTAACAAAGATATTTGTTATTGGCAGATTTGCATCAAATTTTGCTTTCGGATTCTGAGAAATAAAAGGATCAATCAAAATGCCGTTATCTTGTGATTTTATATAAAAAGCACTGTGTCCTATGTATGTGAGAGTTGTTTTCATTTCATGCCTTTCAAATTAGTGTATTTTCAATAAATTATACCAACAATTTGAAATCATATAAACAATGTGTTGGCAATTCCCCGAAAATAGCCTATAATTGATAATGTAATAGTTTATTCAATTTGATTTACATATGGAAAAAATCCCTGTTGAAGAATTAATAAAATTTAAAATGCTTCCGTTTGATGTATACAACGAAAACGGAGAAAAGCTTGTTGATGCCGGCGAAATACTTACATCAGGCAAACTGCTTCAAGTAAGCCAGTATGAAGTTTTATACAGATCAGAACCAAAAAACTTTGATAGGGCACAGCAAAAACCCCAGCAGGAAAAAATACCCGAAGGCATAAACTCATTTGAAAATATTGACCAGCAAAGACCAAAAGAAATTATTTTTGATAAAACCGTAAACCGTAAATCAAAAATCAAAGCCCAATCTCAGGTCGATATGAAATCGTACTATGCTACCACAATGTTTGCACTCAAAGAAAATGCCAATCAAGATGCAATTCAGATGGTAGACGAGATAAAAGACAAAATTTTGACCGATGTACAGGCAATTATACCTGATGTAAAATTTTGCTCTCAATTAAAACTTCTGGGCAATTATCAGGATTGTCATGCTCTCAATACAGCTATTCTTGCAACAGCTATGGGTTATAGACTAAACTACGAAGAGGATACTATAGAAAAACTTGCTCAAGCCTCTCTGCTCCATGATATAGGTATGACCAGACTGCCAAAAGAAATATTGGAAAAAACAACTCTTTCCCAGCAAGATAACAAGATATTTCAACGACACACACAAATCGGATACAAAATTTTAAAATACGAAATGAACCTTCCTGAGGATATTTGTCTTGTTGCGCTTGAACACCATGAAAACAATGACGGTTCCGGATATCCTTTCAAACTTTCAGGAGAACAAATCAGCAAACTTACCAGAGTTGTCGCTCTTTGCAGCTTTTTTGATGACCTGACATCAAACAAAACACCTCACAAGGTCAAAAATACAAAAGAAGCATTGAGGATTATACTCGAAGTCGGTTCAAAAAGATTTCAGCCGGAAATTTTATATCAGTTTGTTAACATGTATAATTATAATGATCTTGAATCATACGAGGACATGGTTTAACCTGCGTTTTTAGAAAGGGCAGAAATTGGCTGAAACTACACCAGAGGTAATTGTAATAGGAGCCGGTCTTGCCGGATGCGAGGCAGCGCTGCAGCTTGCAAAAAGAGGAGTAAAAGTTCTCCTGTATGAAATGCGCCCGCAAAAAACAACCGGAGCACACACAACAGCAGCTCCTGCAGAATTTGTCTGTTCAAACAGCCTCGGTTCTACAGACCAAACAAATGCAAGCGGACTTTTAAAAAAAGAAATGTCATATCTGGGCTCTTTTCTTATAGAAATTGCAAAAGATGTTTCTTTGCCTGCAGGCAATGCACTTGCAATTGACAGAGTTCTCTTTTCAAAAAAGGTTGAGGAGCTTATATCAGAAAGTGAATATATTACTCTTATAAGAGAAGAAATCACCAAAATACCGCAGGACACTCCGGTAATTATAGCCTCAGGTCCGTTAACATCAGATAGTCTTGCCGAGAATATAAAAGAATTTACGGGATCTGACCATCTTCACTTTTTTGATGCAATTGCACCTATTGTTGAAAAAGACTCAATAAACTTTGACAAGGCTTTTTATGCAAGCAGATATGACAAGGGAGAGGCTTCATACATAAACTGTCCGATGAACAAAGAAGAATACGAAAAGTTTTATGACATTTTGATAAATGCACCGAGAATAGAACTCAAAGAATTTGAAAAAAATGCAAAATTTTTTGAATCATGCCTGCCTATAGAAGTTCTTGCATCAAGGGGCGTTGACACTTTACGATTTGGACCGATGAAGCCGGTCGGCTTGACAGACAAGAGAACAGGTATTGAAAACTATGCGGTAGTACAATTACGACAGGACAATCAATCCGCAACAATGTACAATCTTGTCGGATTTCAGACAAATTTGAAATGGGGAAGCCAAAAAGAGCTTTTGCATTCTATTCCGGGCTTGGAAAATGCAAATATACTGCGCTATGGAGTAATGCATCGTAATACTTTTATCAACAGTCCGAAATTGCTGGAACCGACACTTCAATGCAGAAAAAGAAAAAATCTGTTTTTTGCGGGACAAATTACAGGAACTGAAGGTTATACGGAGTCAATTGCATCAGGACTTCTTGCAGGAATAAATATGGCAAAATTCCTTAAAAATGAAGAATTGCTTGAACTTCCGGGAATTACAATGCTGGGTGCACTTACGCACTATATCTCCGACAGCAGCCAGAAACATTTTCAGCCAATAAATTCAAACTGGGGGATTGTTGATGAATTGAAAGTCGACAAAAAAATTAAAAAGAACAAAAAATTGAAAAATGAAATGCTTTCAAATCGTTCTATAGAGTTTTTTGAAAAAGAAAATATATTTGCCTAGTTCAGCTGTTTCTGTACAGGAATACTCAAAGCCAAATCATCAAGCCCGAGTATAGATTCGAAAACTGCCTCTGAATAAGACGGGTGCGCAAAAACCGTATTTAGAACATCCTTTGTTTTCAATCCGTTATCTATCATCAAAGCAAACTGATGTATCAAAGAAGATGCCTCGGGACAAACGATATGAGCCCCGACTATTTTGTCTTCTGCCGACAACACTTTTACCAAACCGTCTATTTCATCATCAGCAATAGCTTTTCCAAGTGCGGCAACCGGAAAAATTGATACTTTATATTCTGTACCGTTAAGCATCTCTTCTGTTTTTCCGACCCAAGCAATTTCAGGATTTCCATAGATTACGGAAGGAATATTGCTTTTGTCAAAATGGACTTCTTTTCCGTCACAAATATAATCCACGACACTTATCGCCTGATGTACAGCACTATGCGCAAGCTGCATCCGTCCGTTAATGTCACCTATAGCAAAAAGTCCTTTTATATTTGTTTCAAAATTCGTATCTGTTTTTACAAATCTGCCGTCAAATTCCGGACTTATACCCTCCATTTCGGGGAGTACCGGCTCTCTGCCGACTGCACACAGGATAATGTCACACTCCTGAGTTTGTCCGTTTGATAATGTAACAGAATGTCCTTCAATTTTTTCTATACTGCAGGAAGTAAAAAATTTTATTTTATTTTTCTTAAAAAGTCTCTCTAGCCTCTTTGAAATATCAATGTCCGCACAAGGAAGCAGTCTGTCTGCCAGCTCTGTTACAACAACATTTTTGTCTAATGAAGAAAAAATTCTTGCCCATTCAACCCCGATAGCACCCGAACCTGCTATCAATATATTTTCCGGAAGTTTTGTCAAATTCAAAACATCATCGGATGTCAAAACAAATTCCCCGTCAGGTTCAAGTCCTTTTATTTTTGATGGTTTTGAGCCTGTGCACAGAATAACATTCCTGCATTTATAAACATTGTCCCGTGTTTTGATTTCGTTTTGAGAACAAAGCTTTGCTTTTGAAAAACATATCTCAACCCCAAAGCTTTGTACTAACTTTGTCAAAGACTTCTGTAATTTTTGCACGATATCATTTTTACGGTTAAAAATTTTTTCGTAATCATAAGAGACTGCGCCCGCATATATGCCGAACTTTTCGGACTTTTTTAAATTCTTGTACAAATCACTGCAATGCAAAATTGTTTTTGTCGGAATACAGCCTTTGTTCAAGCATACACCGCCCATTGCATCCTTTTCAAAAAGGATAACAGACAGACCTTTCTGTGCCGCTCTGATAGCAGCACTGTATCCTGCCGGTCCTCCGCCGATAATACCCAAATCATAAACATTTCCCATAACAAACGTATTATAGCATGTTTAAAGCTTTGACAAAAACAAAAATCTAAAATTAGATTACAAACTCAGATTCAACTTTGGTATTTTTATTCTGAAAATGCTCTCAATATCAATACTGTTTATCAAAATATTGATAATCTCTCCCGGTTTTGCCAGATTAAAATCCGTAATATCAGGAACAATCCCGAGTATATTTACGTCGGAGAACTCTTCAATCAGCCCGGGTGCGGTTCTTATAGCAATATCATCCGTACCGGATGGATATCTGTTTATAATCACACCTGCAATATCAAGCCCTGCTTCTTTTGCCTGATTTATCGTCAACAAAGTATGGTTGATAGTTCCAAGATCCGGTCTTGCAACTATCAAAACCGGTATATCAAGCATTTTTGCTACATCACACATAGTTTTATCTTTTGTTACAGGGACAAGAAGTCCCCCCGCTCCTTCAACAAGAACGGTTTCACAGTTCTGTTTCAATGTCTGAAACTCTCTTGAGACGGCAGAAAGGTTTATCTGTACACCGTCAAGCTCTGCAGCCGTATAAGGTGCAGTAGGTGCTTTTAAAAGATATGTGCACAACGTCTCAACATAAAAATCCAATTTTTTTACAAACGCAAGGTCAGGAGAAACAAGAAAACCGTTTTTCTCTTCCGCTCCGCTTTGAAAAGGTTTGTATACACCCGCTTTATATCCGAGTGACTGCATCACTGCAGCCAGTCCTGCCGTTATAAGCGTTTTTCCTATATCTGTATCTGTTCCGGTTACAAAAACATGCATTTTTTACTTCTTTTCTTCTTTCTGCGCCAGCTTTTCCAGTTTTTGAATCTGCTTCATCATATCACTTATCTCTCTCGGTTTAATATATTTGAACTGTCCTTTTTTCATACCCTGAATATTTATTGTTCCGTGAGAAATTCTTTTGAGAGAAATAACACTGTGACCAAGGCTATCAAGCATTTTTCTGATTTGTCTGTTCATTCCCTGATACAAAATTATCTGCAATACAGTATTTTTGCCCTCAAACTCAACAATCGAAGCATCGGCGTATGCTATTTTGCCTTTTTCTATTTCTATACCTTTTGCCATCCGCAAAAGGTGTTCGGCATTCATCTTTCCTTCCGCACAAACTCTGTATACCTTTGGTATTTTGATTGAAGGATGTGTCATTTTGTTAATAAAATCACCGTCATTTGTCAAAATCAAAAGACCGGTAGACTCCTTGTCCAGCCTGCCCACGGGCTTTAACTCTTTTAGTTCCGGAGGAAGAATATCATAGATGGTCTTTCTGCCTTTTTCATCACTCATTGTTGTAATATAGCCGGCAGGTTTATAGTATTTTATATAAACAAGATTCTGTTTTTTCAACGGCTCTCCGTTTACGGTAATTCTGTCTTTTTCAGAAACACTAAAACCAAGTTCCGTAACCGTTTTTCCGTTGACTTTTACTACGCCCGATTCAATAAGTTCATCGGCTTTTCGCCTTGAGCAAAGACCGGACGAAGCAATTGCCTTGTTTAGTCTTAACTGTGTTTGATTATGTTTTGTTTTTTTACGGTTGAACATAGTGTAATCATGAATAAAAACAAGACAAATTGCAATATTTTGTAAATTTATCTCAGAAAATAAAGTTATATCATAATTCTTCCTAAAAAGTTGTTATTCCTGAGTTTTAGCCGAAGAATCTAAAACAAAAGATCCTTCGCTTTGCTGTCTTGGATTTCCTTTGTGCTCTGCTCTGTCGTTCGTTTAGCTTCGCATTTACTCACTTCGAGCATAGCTTACCGGGTTTCACCCGTCCGGAAATCCGCTGTCTTGGATTATTGGCGTTCGGACGGAGTAACGTCCGTCCTCACATGGCTGTTCGCTCGTCTGTTTCACAGACTCGACTCCACAGCCGCACAAAATCCGCCTCTTGGATTATTGGCGCTCACGAAAAGCGTGGTTTTCGTTCGCATGGGCAGCTTTGTGCCCGCCAAAATCCGCTCAGGATGACGAACGTAAATACGTCATTCTGAGGGAATGAAATGACCGAAGAATCTAAAATGGGGTTCGGGGCGGAGCCCTGATGTAATCTTAATTAGA
>CALVEJ010000004.1 GCA_944326535.1 Candidatus Gastranaerophilales bacterium
TGTTTGAGTACCTTTTCCGCTTGCCGGAGGTCCCATAAAAATCAATTCTTTTTTCATAAATAACCACCTTTTCTCCTTTTATAGCCCTATTCTATCACGTTATCCCCGGCAGTACAAGAAATAAAAACCACCAGCATGTATTTCATGTATATATACTTAATATATGTATTTTTGTAAAACTTATTCAAAATAGACTTCATATTTTAGTATAAAAAATTTATACTAAAGTTGTAGGGACGTGAAAGTCGCTACCCCCATGTAATTACAAGTCTAAACAGAAAAAATCCTTATACCGCTTTGTCTGCGGCATTTGGGTTTGGTTCTGCATGAAAAAACGTATCGTCTGCAGTCCACGGAACGGATTGCGAAAAGAAAGAAAAGGGATTTTATGTCTATAGTTATCAATACAAATATGCCGGCATTAATAGCTCAAAATGCTCTTACAAGGGCTACATGGAGCTTGAATACAAGTATGGAACGCCTGACAACAGGCAACAGGATAAACTCTGCAGCAGATGATCCTGCAGGATATTATTATGCATCAGGATTAAGCAACCAGCTTCGCGGCAATTCGGTAGCATATCAAAATGTCTCCACCGGAGCAAATATGATTACACTTGCCGAAGGTGATTTGAGTGCAATAAATGACCAGCTGGAAAGAATTAAAGATCTTGCGACACAGTATGCAAATGATACAATTACCGATGAAGAAAGAACAGCCATAAAAGCAGAAGCACAGCAAAGAGTTGATGAAATAAACAGAATAGTTGAAGACTCAGAGTTTAATAAAGTAAAGCTTCTTGACGGATCAAGAGACGGAATGAGACTTCAAATCGGCGCAGGCTCTGATGCAGCAACGAACGCAATCAACATAAACGGTGTCTTTCTTGATGCATCAACAGGTCAAGATGGTATAAAACTTTTCGGCGATAAATTTGCAGATCTCGACGAAGCATTCGCCGATGCAGAATCAGCCTCTGAATTTATTGATGTTGTACAGGCTTCAGCCGATATAGTTACCGAAAGAATTGCAACCGCCGGTGTATACCAAGCAAGGCTTGAGTCAATCAGCGACAATCTTTTGACCAAAAACGAAAATCTCTCTGCAGCGTACAGTTCGGTTATGGAAACTGATATTTCTGCAGAAACCGCAAACTATGTCAGAAACCAGATTTTGCAACAAACCGCATCATCTCTTTTGATTCAGGCAAACCAATCTTCAGGTGTAATTGCATTAAATCTTATTGGATCTTTGGCATAATATTTATCATACTTTTGTTTTCTAAAAACGTATTTTTTTTACAACTTTCATACCAAAGTTGTACGTTTTTCCAACTTTTTGAGAATTAATATCTACACCCTGATACTTTAATATGAGAATACAAACAGGGATGTACAACTTTAGGATATGCGAAAGGAAATACGATTATGGCAATTATCGTTAATACGAATATGTCTTCTTTGAAAACACAAAACAATTTGAATGCAGCCACAAATTCATTGAGTACTGCATTAGAAAGAATGTCTACCGGATACAAAATCAACAGCGCAAAAGACGATGCAGCAGGTTTGTATGTTGCAACCGGTCTTGAAACGCAAATCAGGGGTTCAAAAATAGCGCTTTCAAACGTTGAAACAGGTACCAACGTTCTGGATACAATTGAGGGCGACCTCGATACAATTATGGATAACCTCAACCGTATCAGGGATCTTGCTACACAAGCAGCAAACGGTATTTATGATGATACTGCGCTAGATGCAATGAAATCCGAAGTCGATGCCAGAATGGCGGAAATAGACAGAATATCACAAGCCTCCAACTTCAACGGATTAAATTTGTTAGACGGTACAACGACAACAGTGAGACTTCAAGTCGGTGCCAATGCCGATGCGGACGCAAACAGTATCTCTGTTACAGGTGTATTTGAAAAAACAGATTCAGACTCGCTAGGTATAAAAACACCGGCAGCTACGGCATTTGACAGTGCTGATGCAGCAGCAACATTTATCGGTACCGTTGACACAGCCATAGATGAAATTTCTACAAAAAAATCAGCAATAGGTGCTTATATGAACAGGCTTGAGTCAGCACAAAACTCTTTGACAACAACAATAGAAAACGCAACAGCAGCAAAATCAACAATCATGGATGCTGACATTGCGGAAGAATCGGCAGAATACACAAGACAGCAAATCTTGCAGCAGACTTCAGCTACTCTTTTGGTTCAGGCAAACCAGCTGCCGGCTCTGGCGTTAACACTGGTTTCATAATAAACAAATTTTTATATGGTTAACGATAATTACCCGCCGGAGCTGCGCTCCGGCTTTTTTTATACCCACAAAAACTCTGTTTAAGCTAAAATAGCTACTTTAATGTTTCAATAAGATCATTGATAGCCCTAATTTGAGCATTCAACTCATCAGCACGGGCTTGAGTTTCTTCAATCAATTCTTTCGGTGCCTTTTCAACAAAGTTTTTATTTTTGAGCCTGCCCTCCAAACTCATCTTTTCTTTGTTGAGTTTTTCAACTTTCTTATTCTGTCTGGCGATTTCTTCATCAAAATTAATCAGACCTTCAAGCGGTATAATGATTTTTGAATTACCGACAACAGCAGAGGCTGATTTCTTCGGCATCTGCATATCTTCACCCTTAAACTCAACGCTTTCTATTCTTGCAAGACGTTTGAGGTAAGGAACAACCGCCTCAAAAATCGGTTTTTCCGCAGAGCTTGCCAGGACAGTAATATTCATCTGTGCTGAAAGCGGAATATTCAAGCCCTGACGAACGTTTCTCAATGACTTAATTGTCTCAAATACAAGCTCCATTTCTTTGTTTTCTGTTTCAAAAACAAATTCTTTTTTGTATGTCGGAAACTCTGCCTTGATAATTCCGATAGTTTCTTTTTCCTGCGGAATAAGCTGCCATATAGCCTCTGTAATGTGCGGCATAATCGGATGCAGCATTCTCAATGCCATATCAAGAACATATCTCAAAACTCTTTGAGTATTGGCTTTTTGTGATTCATCCTGAAGCTGGATTTTTGCAATTTCAACATACCAGTCGCAGTATTCATTCCAGAAAAAGTCGTACAATACGTGGGCTGTCTCGCCTATTCTGTATGTTTGGATATTTTCGTTAACTAGCTTTGCAGTCTCATTCATTCTGTGCAAAATCCATCTGTCTGCAATTGTAAGGTTATCCATATCAATTGCTTTGTTGTCCACACCTTCAAGGTTCATAAGCACAAATCTTGAAGCGTTCCAGATTTTGTTGGCAAAATTTCTGCCGTATTCAAACTTGTCTTCACTGACTTTGATATCCTGACCGCCGTATGTACACATTGATGTCATTGTAAATCTCAATGCGTCGCAGCCGTATTTATCAATAATGATAACTGGGTCAACAGTGTTGCCTTTTGATTTGGACATTTTTTGTCCCTTTTCGTCACGGATTAAACCGTGGATATAAACGGTTGAAAAAGGAGCTTTGCCCGTAAACTCATACCCCATGGTAATCATTCTTGCAACCCAGAAAAATATAATATCAAAGCCGGTTACAAGTACTGATGTAGGATAGAATTTTTTGAAATCTTCAGACTCGGTGTTAGGCCAGCCCATTGTAGAAAAAGGCCACAATCCTGAAGAAAACCATGTATCCAGTACATCTGTTTCTTGAGTGTAATTTTCCGGATCGGGATTTTCTTTTGCAACAACCATTTCACCGGTTTTATTGTTATAATATGCCGGTATCTGATGTCCCCACCACAACTGACGGGATATACACCAGTCACGGATATTTTCCATCCAGCCGAGATAGTTTTTCTCCCATTTTTCAGGAATAAACTTAATCTCACCGGTTTTAACCGCTCTGATTGCAGCTTCTGCCAATGGTTTCATTTTTACAAACCATTGTTCACTCAAAAGCGGCTCAATTGTTGTATGACATCTCTGGCATTTGCCTACATTGTGTTCAAGATCCGTAATTTTGATTAAATCATTGTGATAGCGGAGCATATCAACAGTTTTCTTACGTGCTTCGTCACGATCCAATCCGTGAAGTTCTTTTGGAACCTCAACACAGGCTTTCATCTTGCCTTCGCCGTCAATAACCCAGATGGGTTTGAGGTTGTGGCGTTTTGCGATTTCGTAGTCATTCGGATCGTGCGCCGGTGTAATTTTTAAGGCACCCGTACCGAATTTTTTGTCTACATACTCATCGGCAATAATTGGAATTTCTCTGCCTGTAAGCGGAATCACAACTGTTTTACCGATTAAATCTTTGTATTTGTAGTCTGTCGGATTAACGGCAACCGCAGCATCACCAAACATTGTTTCCGGTCTTGTTGTAGCAATTACAATCGCACCCGGCTCATCCTTTAAAGAATAGCTGATTTCCCACAGGTGGCTTGCTTCTGTTTCGTATTCCGTTTCCACATCAGAAATAGCTGACTGGCAGCGGGGGCACCAGTTTACGATATAAGAACCTTTATAAATCAAACCCTTTTCATACAACCGGACAAAAACTTCTTTAACTGCATCAGAACAGCCTTTATCAAGGGTAAATCTTTCTCTTGTTCTGTCAAAAGAAGCACCAAGGCGTTTGCACTGATCTAAAATAGCACTCTTATGCTCATTTGCCCAATCCCAGGTTCTGGCGAGGAATTTTTCTCTGCCGAGTTCATGGCGGTTTGTGCCTTCGGCTCTCAGTTGTTTTTCAACAACATTTTGGGTTGCAATACCCGCATGATCAGTTCCGGGAACCCAAAGAGTCTCATAACCGGACATTCTGTGATAACGGACAAGAATATCCTGCAAGGTTTCGTCAATAGCGTGTCCCATATGAAGAACACCCGTAACATTTGGAGGCGGAATAACTATTGAAAACGGTTTTTTAGGCGATTTTGCATCTGCTCTAAAGCACTCATTATCTTCCCAAAACTTGTAAATTCTTTCTTCCGTAGCTTTTGCATCATATGTAGTCGGCAATTCGCTAAAATTAATACTTTTTGTATTATCCATTCCTAACCTCTCTTTGTTATCAATTGATTATAAAATATCACAAAGAAAGTCAAATATCTAACCTGATAAACAGAATTTTTTAAATTGTTCGAGAAAAATTCGTGATAAGGAGCACTCTGCCGAATAAAAGCTGACTAAAAGTCAGGTTTTATGAGAGGAAGACGTGAACGAATTTTTGGAGTGACATATTGAAAAGGTGAGTCTTTGAGCTTCGAAGGCTCGAAGCAAGGACTCCGTTAAGGGTTGACTAAATGTCAAGCCTTAATGGACGGGAAGACGACACTAGATTAAATTTTAAAGGCAGGTTTTCTTGTTATCTCGGAAAAAGCTATTGCCGGTTTTGTATATCTTTCATCCTCGGCTACCCTTTTGTAGTAATCCTTTACAAGAATTATCTGGTTTTTAACATTTTTAAATCCGTTTTCCGACAAGAATTTTTCCGTTTTCGATCCGTTAGTCTGATATTTTTTGTTCAAAAAATAAAGATTAAATCTTTTTCTGCGCATCATAATCTGGCTGATTGAAAAATTTATTACATCTTCCAGATATCCGTCAAAAGCGCTCACCAGATCCACATCGAGAGTAAAATTTTCATTGTCATCAGTTTGTATGCAGAAGTATCCTTTTATTGCATGTTCGCTGCCGTCCTCTATTACATATTTAAAATAAGAAGTTTTGTGCAAACCGCTGAAAATAATATTTTCATACTCACTCGGATTTTTAGCCAGCGAATATCTGAAATGCGGAAAAATCAAGTCATTGTGTATAGATGAAGCAGCATCTGCATCAGCATCTTTAAAAGGACGGAAAAATCCTTTATCCAGATTAGAGCTTCCGACCTTAAATTCAGTCATTTTCCACAACTGTTCAGAAGCACAAACCCTAAAACCGCAGCCTTTTGAAAAAAGCTCCAAAAGCTCTTCATGATTTTCATCCACTTTTACAGAAAATGTGTTTGCCCCCATCGCTCCGTATTTAGCAATAGCAAAGCTGACTAATTGTCTGCCTGTGTCATATCCGTTTTCATCAAGAAACAGTTTTGAAATTCTCCAGCTTTGAGGATTTCTCTCCTGAGACTTAAGAGTAATCAAGCCGCATATTTTATCATCCTCTATAGCAATATATGAATCCGGTGCAAATTTGCAGCTCAAAGGAAGCAGCCTGTTGATGAGATTTAAAGGAAACGGTACATAAGATTTGTAGCCAAAACCTGCATCAGCACTGTTCATATTAGATATCATTGATATCATTCTTTTGAGTTTTGGTATATCCGGCAATGCCAGACTTCTAATCTTTGCCATAAAAATAATATATCATTTTTTTTTAAAGTGATAAAGACAGAATTTATGCTACAATAATATCCTGACAGACGACACAAAAAGAGGAGTATAAATTATGGCGGCAGAACCCAAATTAATTGCTACTATACCGAGAAGCGCTACGGAGCAGCTTCAGATTTCTATCAACGAATACAAAGGCAAAAGCTATCTCGATTTGAGAATATATTATACTACAGATGACGGAATCAACTGGCTCCCCACCAAAAAAGGTGTAACAGTTTCTCCGGACAATCTTGAGCTTTTGAAAGATGCTGTTGATGAAGCAATGAAAGAACTTATGACAGTAGAAGAATAATTCGCGATAAAAGATATGAGCGAAAATACAAAAAAAACTGAAGAACAACAAGAGGGCATGTTGAACAAATATGCCCTTGTTCTTACATCGATAAAAGGCATCGGGGTAAAAACATTCAGCTATCTTATTCCGGAAGATTTGAAGCCCAAAATAAAAATCGGACAGCCTCTGCTTGTGCCATTTGGCAGAATGGGGCTGATAAATGCATTTGTTGTAGGATTTTCAAATTACCTTCCGGAAGGAATAAAAGCAAAAAATATTTCAAAAATTCTTGATGAAACCCCGATTTTTGATGTAGATTATCTAAAGTTTCTTGAATGGGTTGCGGATTATTACTTTTGTTCCATCCAAAATGTGCTGGAATGTGCCGTACCTTTAAAATTTTTAAATGCAGAGAAAAAAGAACTCAGCCAAAAGTTTGTTGAATTTGTAACATTCGGAAACGCAAATAAACGACAGAAAGAAATTCTCGAATTACTTGAACAGACCGGCAAAATAAATATTGCCGATTTTGAAAAAGCTGCAAAAACTACCCGTGCAACATTAAAAAAACTTGAAAATACGGGCTGTATAAAAATTACGGAAGAAAAAATTTACAGAAACCCTCTTGAAATATTTAAAACAAACAACCCGCCGGAACCATTCCCCAAACTCACGGAAGAGCAGACTGCTGCATATGAAAAAATAGAAAGCCATCTGGGTTCATATGAAAAAATACTGCTTCACGGTGTAACATCTTCAGGAAAAACAGAAGTATATTTTAAAGCAATACAAGAAGTTCTGAAACAGGGAAAAAATGTTCTTTTTCTGGCACCGGAAATCGCTCTTGCTTCTGTTTTGACAAAACGGCTTGCAAAAAGATTTGGTACGGAAATTACGGCAATATGGCACTCAGGTATTTCTGAAGGAGAAAAATTTGACGTATGGCAGAAAATTAAAAACAATGAAATCAGAATTCTTGCAGGTGCACGCTCAGCAGTGTTTGCTCCGTTAAAAAACATCGGGCTGATTATAATTGACGAAGAACATGAAAGCGCCTACAAACAGACCATGCCTGCTCCAAGATACGATGCAAGAACCGTTGCCCAAAAACTTGCACAGCTCAACAATGCACCCCTTGTTCTCGGCAGTGCAACGCCGGATGTAAGTTCATATTACTATGCAAAAAATACCGGCAGCCTTATTAAGATGAAAAAGCGCTACAATGATTACCCGCTGGCAAAAGTCCGGGTAATAGACATGAAAGAAGAACGTTTCAGAGCAAACAACGGAATTTTTTCAAAAGCTCTTGTAAATGCTGTAGAAGAAAATTTAAGAGATAAAAAACAGACAATTATCCTTATGAACAGGCGTGGTTTTTCTACCTATACCCAGTGTCTTGCCTGCGGGGAAGTAATACAATGTCCAAACTGCGCAATTCCTTTGATTTTTCATTCCCAAACCCAGACTCTTAAGTGCCACTATTGCGACCATGAAGAACCAATGCCCGTGAAATGTCCCAAGTGTGAAAGCGAAGCTTTAAAAAACTGCGGAACGGGTGTTCAAAAAGTGGAATTGATTGCACAAAAACTCTTTCCGGATGCAAAAATAGTGCGTCTTGACAGTGATGCTCTTGCAAAAAAGAACCTGCATATAGAAATTCTTGATGAATTTTCAAAGGGAAATATAGATATACTGATAGGAACACAAATGCTGGCAAAAGGACTGGACAACCCGAATGTCACGCTGGTCGGTGTAATTAATGCGGACAACAGCTTCAACCTGCCGGATTTTCGCTCGAGTGAAAGAGGATTTCAACTGCTGACACAGGTTGCAGGACGGGCAGGAAGAGGAGATAATCCGGGTGAAGTATACTTTCAAACATACAATCCAGAATTTTTTGCACTTGAGACAGCAAAAGAACAGGATTACGAAAGTTTTTACAAAACGGAAATTCAGTCCCGTGAAGACTTTGATTATCCTCCGTTCAGCAAAATAATTCGTATAATTTTGTCTTCGAAAAATCAGTATCGTGCAGAACGCTCCGCTCAGGAAATTGCAATGCGATTGAATGATGTTGTCAACAAAATGCAAATTTCAGAACCACTTTCAATTCTCGGTCCGGTTGCATGCGTAATTGAAAAACTGCAGGAGCGGTATCGTTTTCAAATTTTGATAAAAAACAAACTTGAAGAAAAAGGACATAGGTTTATACATTCTTTTTTATCGCAGATAAAACTGCCTGACGATATAAAACTTACTGTAGATGTTGACCCGCTGGATATTTTATAGAGTTTCTGTATTGTTTTCAATTCCGAATTAGCTTTTAAAATATTTTGTTAAGTTTTGTAATAAGTTTACTCAAATGAGTAAATTTTTCATCTTGAGACATCTTATAAAAGTGCGAAGTGTTTAACCCCCCAAAAAATTAAGTGTGAAAGTTTTATTAATAACTCCATAAACTCTATAACCTAACTACCAAAATTACTAACCGAATCAATGCCTTTGTCTTAGTGTCAAAGGCTTTTTATTTTACAAATTGTAAACATTGTTAAAATACCGGCAATTTTTAGAGTTCACATGTTTTTATTTATATATAGAGTTTAGAAAAAGGAAAACTATGGGCTTTGAAATTCCAAAAATAAATATGTTCCAGCAGCCGGTATCACAAATAGGTGCCGTTGGTTCCAGAGGAACCCAGGCTGCAGGCGGCTCTCACAAAACAACCGGAGGACAAACGCCTTATGATGCAGATATGGCAGATTTCAAACGCTTTTTGCCTGCATTCAACGGAACAGGAGAACTCCGCCCGAATAATGCTGAAGCCGGTTCAAAACTTCAAATGCTTTACGCATAATAACAAATGTAATAAAAAAGAAGCCTTGATTTATCAGGGCTTCTTTTTTTAATGTCTTGGTTTTTTGAATGTTTTTATAAAATCTGCCGCTTTTTGCAAAATAGTTTCATCCTTTTTGTTTTGTTCTTCCTCGGGAATAAAAACATCATTTTCATCCTGAGATTGAAAAACATCTATTTCTTTATTTTCCTCTTTTTCATCTTTCTTTTTTCTTCCACGCTGAAAATAGCCCAAATTACCGCCGCCGCCGTTGTTAAACATACTCTGGGCTTCTTGTATTCCAAATTTAGGACTCGGACCGTTAATACCGAATGACATCGTTTTTACTCATTCTATTTTTAGTGACACAGAGAAATAACACCTATCTAACTATATTATATACTATCTCCGTAACAATTTAAACCCCATGGTACTACTGCGTTTGAGTGAAATTGTGAAAAAACATATAATTTCAGCTCAAAAAGTATTAAAAACCAGTCTAAATATTATAATTCCAAAATTTAAATAGCCCGCAAAGGTAACCGTTTCTGGCAATGTTTTTTTAAAGGTTTCACCGTAATAATGCAACATAAGAAGTCAAAAAAGTTCTTACAAAATATTATCGTAAATTGGATTTGAATCTGTTTGAGCAGTAAAAACTCTTATGGTATCCAATTTCAGTTTGTTTAATTAAGGAGGGAAAGATGACAATTAACAAACTTACACTTGCCGCAGCTTTAACCATAGGTTTGATGGCAGGTACTATGAACTCGGGGATTGCCAGTAATGTAGATATTTCAAATTTAGATATGTCAAAACTTGCTGCATGCCCGATATCCGGCTGTCAGGCAGATGTCACTCCTGACACTGCCGTTTGTCCTTGCGCACCGGCACCAAAAGAAGATTGCGGCTGCAACACCGGATGTGCTGCACCATGTGATCCGTGCAATACATGTGCACCGGTAGATCCTTGCAACCCCTGTGAAGCAGCAGCTCCGCCATGCGACTGTCAGCCGGTTGTTCAATCCGTATGCAATTCTCAGTATGACGGAAAATCACTTTCAAAACAGCATTACGCCTACCCTGCAAACATTTATTCAGACAGCCAGATGGTAGGTTCACAGGCAAACAACGTTATTATCGGTGAAAGTGCTGGATGCGGATGTCCTATTGCGCCTTCTCAGGGCGTAATGGTTTCTGATCTGCCAACCTGCGGATGTGCCTGCGGGGAAGGTATTACAACAGGTGCTGCATCTGATATGCCGGTTCTCGGTGTTCAATCCGTTGATTTAAATCAAATCATTACAGGCGGTGCCGCTCCTGTGGCAACTACCGGATGCCCTGTTGAAATGCAGACTTCTTCGGGCATGGAAGTAATTAAACGCAGCATTATTCCTTACAATCCGCCTATCACCGGCGGTGCATCTCCTATCACGGGAGCTTCATCATTTGAAGATGTTCCGGACGGTTTCTGGGCAGGATGTGATATCAATCTGCTTGCAGAAAACAAAGTTGTTGCCGGTTATCCCGACAGAACATTCAAGCCGAATCTTCCCGTTACCCGTGCAGAAATAGCTTCTATGGCTGTTAACGGATTTAACCTCAGAGGATGCGGCTGCCCCAAAAAGACATTCAAAGATGTTCCTGCCGACCACTGGGCAAATCAGGCCATCAACACAGCCGTTTCAAACGGTATAATGGACGGTTATCCAAACGATTTGTTCAAACCAAACAAACCTGTTTCCAGAGCAGAAGCAATGGTTGCGCTTGCCAAAGGTATTCCGTGTGAAATGGACAACTGCAAAGCAGACGAAATTCTCAGCAAATACTGTGACGGAAACAAAGTTCCTGCCTGGGCAAAAATCCCTGTAGCAAAAGCAATTGAAACAGGTGCTTTAAAAGACATTCCAAACTCAAACGAAATTCAGGCATGCAAAGATGCAAGCCGTGCTGATGTTGCATCTATGCTTGAAGCAGTGAGAGTTGCAATGGGCTATTCCAAAAAAGATGTAGCTTATACAGCACCTGATTGCGGATGCACAGGCGGAGCCGCATTTGTAGCAAAAGATGAAGTTGTTACAATCCCGACACTCTGCTTGAAGTTCGAAGATGAAATTAACGCCAAAACAGCAAACATCGGCGACAGATTTGCAGCAAAAACAACAGAATCCGTAACAATCAACGGTCAAACATTCCCTGCGGGCTCCAATGTTTACGGTAAAGTTACGGAAGTAGACAGACCTACAGGAAACTGCAAAGGCGGCTTGAAACTTTCATTCGAAAGAATTCAATGCCACGACTGCAAGGCAGATTTGCCGCAGCAAGTTTTGACCGCACAGGTTAAAACTGACAAAAAACCGAATTTCTTTGCAAAAGTAATTGAAGCTCCGTTCTCATGGGCAGGAAGTATTGTCGGTACTGTGGGCAGAACAGTCGGCGGTGCTGTAATTGCAGCAGGAAATGCGGTTGAACATGTTTCTGACGGCGTCGGTCTTACACTTGGTGAAACTCTTCAAGGTCAATTGCCTGCAGCGGGCAGAAGCTTGATGGATGCATCAAAAGCACTTGTTAAAGCTCCTATTGACCTTACAAGAACTGCTTTATCAGGAACACTCGGTCTTTTACAGACTACAGGAGACGAAGTTGCTTACCTTGTAGACCCGAAAGGCAACAGAATTACTTCTGTTAACCCGAGAGAAAACATTACTGTAGCATTCGGATGCAGCTCCTGCACAGGATGCGCTGCCCCTGTTGAACCTTGCAACCCCTGCGCACAACCGGCGCCATGTGATTGCAACAATGACTGCGGATGCGGTAAATAGTTGAAATCTTTTCTCAAAACAAAAAAAGGCATAGGTTTTCAAAAATCTATGCCTTTTGGTTTTAAATATTTTCATTTTCAACAAAATTTCTATATTGCAAAGCCTGTGCAATATGTGAGCTGTCAATATTCTCACTTGCATCCAGATCCGCAATTGTTCTTGCAAGTTTCAATATTCTGTCATAAGAACGTCCTGACAAGTTGAATTTTGATATGGCTCCCCGCAAAAGATTTTCACTCTTTTCATCAAGCTTGCAAAAGATTTTTATATATTCTGCAGTAAGCTGTGAATTTGTTAAAATAGGATAATCTTTATATCTTTCAACCTGTATTTTTCTTGCTTTTACAACTCTTTCTCTGATTTGCGAGGAAGATTCACTTTTTACTCCCGTATTCAAAAGCTCTTCTGTAGAGAGTCTCGGGACTTCGATTTGTATATCAATTCTGTCGAGAAGAGGTCCTGAGAGTCTGGAACGGTAGCGTTGAATTTGAAAATCATTGCACGTACATTGTTTTGCTTTGTCTCCCAAATACCCGCAGGGACAAGGGTTCATGGCACCAAGAAGCATAAAATCCGCCGGATAAGTGACACGTGTTTGGGCCCTTGATATTACAACCTCGCCGTCTTCTAAAGGCTGTCTCAAAACCTCAAGCACCTGTCTGGGAAATTCGACAATCTCATCCAAAAACAAGACTCCCCTGTGCGCAAGAGTAATTTCACCGGGTTTCGGATTGGGACCTCCGCCTATTATACCGATTGCAGAAGCCGTATGATGAACGGTTCTGAAGGGTCGTTTGTTTATCAGAGGATTGTCCGGATGGAGAAGCCCTGATACGCTGTAAATTTTTGTCAGCTCTATGGCTTCTTCCAGCTCAAGAGGCGGAAGAATAGAGGCAAAACATTTTGCAAGAAGAGTTTTTCCCGAACCGGGAGGTCCCGACATCAAAAGATTATGTCCGCCTGCAGCGGCAATTTCCATTGCTTTTTTGGCTTTAAGCTGTCCTTTTACATCTTTAAAATCAAATTCATATTTTGTAGTGGTGTAAGGATTTAAATAGTCTTCTATATCTATCTCGCAAACATCCAGTTCTTTTTTTTCTTCTTTGTTTACGCCAAAGTGACAAACAACATCTCTCAGTGTCTCTGCTGACAAAACTTTTATTCCCGGCACAAGTGCGGCTTCTTTTGCGTTTTCTTTCGGTACAACCACTTTTGTAATATTAAAATCTTTTAACCCTGCAACAATAGGCAATACACCGTTCACTGCCCTCAATGAACCATCCAGAGACAACTCGCCGAGAAATGCCGTGTCTTTCATTTCTGTCTCATCAACAACCCCGTCTCTTGCAAGAATACCCATTGCTATTGGCAGGTCATAGTTTGTTCCGACTTTTTTTATGTCCGCCGGAGCCAGATTTATTACTACTTTCTGGTTTGGGAAACTGTATCCGGAGTTTTTTATTGCCGAGCGGACTCTTTCTTTTGCCTCGGAAATCGCAGCATCGGGAAGCCCCACAATCACAACGCCCGGAATAGATTGGACAAGGTCAACTTCAACAAGAATTTTATAAGATTCTATACCTAATACTGTAGATGTAATTACCTGAGATACCATTGTAGCTTTATCCTATCATAAATATTCCGCTCATATTGACTTTTATGGACACATGTCTATAATAATATTATAGAGGATTTTACGATTTATGTTAAGTGAAAAACAAAAAACTTTTTTTGAAAACCTGAAAAAAACCTATGGCAAAGAGCCTTTGCCCAGTTTTGAAAACATTGCAAAAGATTTTGGTTTTAAACACAAAAATTCTGTCTGGCAGTATTTTAATAAACTAAAAGAACAGGATTTAATAAGAGAAAAAAACGGAAAGTTCTTTATAAATCCCGAATATTTCGGGGCTATTTTGTTTACGTCTTCCGTTAGAGCCGGATTTGCTACGGTAGCGGAAGACTCTGTAGAAAGAAGAATATCATTGGATGAAAGTTTCGATCTGGACAATCCGTCCGTATTTGTTTTTAATGTCTCTGGTGACTCCATGGTTAATGCGGGTATTTTTGACGGAGACAAAGTTATCGTCAAAAAAACTCCGAATGCCAAAGACGGAGATATTGTGCTTGCATATATAGACAACGGATACACACTCAAAACCTACAGGCAGAAAAACGGAAAAGTCTGGCTTCAACCGGAAAATCCTGATTATCCCATAATAGAGCCAAGAGAGGTTTTGACTATTTTTGGTGTAGCCACGGGGATTGCAAGATTTTTTTAAAAATCATGTTGACATTTTATAGACAGTTGTCTATAATAAAATTGTCAAGAAAAAATCATCCTTCCTAATAGATAAATTAAAACTATGACGAAGCGGAACAGTGTACTTTTCGACTTAGGTTAAAATTTGCAGATCTCAACATGTCTGTTCCGCTTTATTTTTTTAAGGGAACCCCAATATGGCAGAAATAGCACTGGTAGACTGTAACAATTTTTTTGTATCCTGCGAGCAGCTTATGAATCCGGCACTCCAAAACAGAGCGGTATGCGTTCTGAGCAACAACGACGGGTGCGTAATTGCCCGTTCAAAAGAAGCAAAAAAGCTTGGAATTCCTATGGGTTATCCTCTTTTTAAAGCAAAAAAAGAGTTTAAAAATGTGGTATATGTCTCCCGAAACTTCGGACTTTACCATGATATATCAAACCGTATTATGACAAAGCTTTTAAGCTACACACCCGAAGTTGAACAGTACTCTATAGATGAAGCTTTTTTAGACTTGACCGGACTAAAAAAGCTTTACAGATGTTCCTATGAAGAAATAATTGCAAAAATCAAATACGAAATAGAAACAGAAATCGGCGTGCCTGTTTCTATTGGTCTTGCTCCGTCAAAAACACTGGCAAAACTGGCATGCGAAAAAGCAAAAAAAGATGAGGCAAGTTTAGGATTGTGCCGGATACGAAGCAGAGATATAAATGAAATATTAAAAAAAACTTATGTAGAAGATGTCTGGGGTGTGGGGAAAAACACTGCTGCTCTTTTTCATAAATACGGAATTTATAAATGTTCTGAAATAGTTAAACAGAATGATTTCTGGCTCAAAAAGATTTGGGGAAAAAGAGGACTTGAGCTGAAAGCCGAACTTTTGGGAAACAGTATATCAAGCGTAAAAAGCAAGATAGAACTACCGAAGTCTATCCAAAAAACTTGTGCTTTCAGCAAATTTACACAGGACAAAACCTATATAAAAGATTCTTTGCACTATCATACACATCAGGTATGCTCAAAACTCAGAAAATTAGGTCTTCAGACGGAAATTGTCTGTGTAATGCTGAGGACAAAGGATTTTCGTGTATTTGTTGACAAGATGGTTCTGCCCGAACCATCGGACAGCGAGTTTTTAATAAATCAGTATGCCGACAAAATTTTTGAAAAGCTCTATTCTCCTGAAATAATATATCGTTCATCGGGAATTTTTGCGGAAAAACTGACGGAAAAATCAGCATCGCAGTTGTTCTTGTTTGAAGACAAAAAAGCAGAGAAATCAAAAAAGCTAACCGCACTCTGGGATAATTTTGAGAAAAAATACGGAAGAAATTCTTTCAGTATAGGAACAATGAAAGATCCGCAGGAGGAAAACAAAATTCATGGACAAAACTATTTTTCCTGATTTTCTTTTTGGGCATTTCTGTCCACACCGATATCTTCAAGCGTTTTGATAAAGTTTTCGGCAGCTGCTTTTTGAATTTCGGGCGGAACAACCCTGAGAAGTTCAACTGTTTTTGAGATAACAGGATCTTTGTCATACCAGCGGTTTCCGTTAATGGGTTTAACCATTTCATAGAACTTGTCTATGGTTTCTTTAGATACTTTTTCTTCAATTTTTGCAAGGAAAACTTCTGCCTGAGCTCTCAATTCATCCTGATAATTTCTCAAAAGCTCAACCACTTCCATTAAAACCGGATCATGATCATACCATCTTTTATATTGAGGCATTTATATTTTCCTTTACATTAGTAACGCTTGAGTCGGAAATGTCCTTCTCATCATTGTATCTTACTATGTTTGCGCCCAGATTGGCAAATTTTGTTTCAAAAAGTTCATAACCTCTGTCGATATGGTGCAATGCTTCAATCTCGCTTTCGCCTTCTGCCATAAGCGCAGCAATAATTAACGAGGCTCCGGCACGCAGATCGCTTGCCTTAACATTTGCTCCCGTTAGTTTGTCAACACCTCTGACAAGAGCATGGTTTCTTTCCTGATGAATATCCGCACCCATTCTTCTGAGTTCGGGAACTTGCATAAATCTGTTTTCATAAAGGCTTTCCGTAATAATACTAACGCCGTCTGCCGTAGTGAGCATAGCCATTGCAAGAGCCTGCAAGTCCGTAGGAAATCCCGGATAAGGCTGTGTAACAATATTAACGGGATTGAGTCTTTGGTTGCAGCTTACTTCAAGAATTGTCGGCTCAATGAGTTTTATATTTGCTCCCATCTTAATCAGTTTTGAATTGTAAAAAGTCAGATGAGACGGCAAAACATTTTTTATGATGCCCTTGCCTCTTGTAGCAATAATAGCTGCCATATATGTTCCGGCTTCAATTCTGTCAGGTATTGTTGTGTATTCAATAGGATGCAAATCATCCTGAGTAACACCGTTTATGACAATCTCCGACGTGCCTGCACCGGAAACATCAGCACCCATTGCATTCAGGAAGTTTGCCAGATCAACAATTTCGGGTTCCTGTGCGGCATTTTGAATTCTTGTAGCACCTTCAGCAAGGATTGCAGCGAGCATAAGGTTTTCTGTAGCACCTACAGAAGGAATATCCAGATAAATGTCTGTTCCAACCAGTTTTTCGGCTTTTGCATGGACATAACCGTTTTCGATTTTGATTTCAGCACCGAGAGATTCAAGCCCCTTAATATGGAAATCAACTCTTCTTTCTCCTATTGCACATCCGCCGGGCAGAGCCACTACAGCTTCTTTACATCTTGTGACCAGAGCACCGAGTATGATAAAAGATGCACGCATTTTGCTGACAAGTTCATATTTTGCAGTAATATTCGTAATATCCGTTGCATCTATTGAAACTGTTTTTGCTGCTTTATTGTGTACTGTTTTTACCCCCAGCCCTTCAATCACTCTCAGCATTATATTTACATCAGTCAGTTCGGGGACATTGTGTATAACAGTTTCACCTTTAGCAAGGATAGCCGCAGCCATAAGTTTCAGCACGGCATTTTTTGCCCCGCTGATTGAAACTTCGCCATGTAATGCGTTTGAGCCAACAATTTTAAGCTTTTCTACCAAATTATCCTCCGGTGATGATGTCAATCTTTCTATATCATAATATAACCAACATGATTTGTCGTATATAATTTAATTAATGTAAATTTACTGCATATGACCTATTTTTTGCAGATATATATTTTTTAAATTCCAGTCATAATGAGGCAGTTCATTTGCCGGAGAGTCTTGCTGCAGCTCTTTTTTTGTAGATTCTGTCTGCTTTTTTGTTTTTGTATAATTCACGGCAGGCTGTGTTTTTTGCACCTCTCCGGACGGTTTGTTCATAACCGGAGTTATCAATTTCAAATTATTTATATTTTCATCTGTTTTTACATCAACAGCCGGCTTGATATTTTCCTCAACCGGTTTTTGAGCCGGAGCAAGAGTGTTCGATACATCGTCTATGTCATCTCTGATAGAATCAAAAAGACGTTGATTTGTCTGTTTTTTTGATGGCTGCGTTTGTTGGCGCAGTATAGTTTGTTGTTCTTTTTGAAGCTGCTGCTGCTCTTTTTGTTTTTCAAGACGTCTTACGTTTTCGATATGTTTTTTCTGCTCACGCTCAAGTCTTTTCTTTTCTATTTTTGTTTTAGTATCCTGCTTGAATTCATTAAAGTTCTGCTTAACCACATCACCATTGACTGCAGGATAGTAGATTTTTGTTCCTTCATTCACAAATTTGCTTCTCATCTCTACTGATTTTGGTTCTTCAGGAGGAACAATCCATGGATTTACTTTTTCATCAATAATATTTGTCACATACTCAGACATATTTTTGGAATATTTTTTTACTTTTGCAAGTTGTGCATAACTTGGCGAAAAATGGACAATACCTATATCATAATTTCTTGCTTCTATATCTCTAAGATACAAATCCTGCCATACAATCCTATATGTACGTTTATCAATCAATGTAATAAGAGTAGACAGCTTGTAAGTAGGTTTTACAGGATCCATTCCAGGAACATTAAACTTGTTCCACCAGGTATCCTTCAAAAAATTGCTTTGAACATCCAGACCGCTTGTAACAAGCAGAAGATAGTCCGCAGGAATGTTTCTTGTAACTCTTTTTAGGTTCACAAAATCAATATTGTAATTGTATTTGTATTCATTTAAAAAAGTCATATAAAACAGAGGAATATTCTGCTGCGTAATTTTTGACATTGTATCGCCCAAAAGAGGTGCTTTCATCCTGCCCGTCATATTAATACGATTAACAATATCTGTAGCAATAATATCTGATGCAGCACCGCAAATCAGATAGTTTGTCCCGTTTCTGTGTCCCGTATCGGTAATTACCGCAACTGTTTTTACGGGATGAGCCGCAGCACAAAAAGCAGGTGTGCTAACGAACAATCCTAATATCAAAAGAAAAATATATACAACAAATTTTTTCATACCTATCCCCATTATCTTTAAAATTATTATCTGACATTTTTTATGTATTTATATCCATTAAATACAGGATTTTTACTCGTTCACAGTTCAAAATTGAACATTAATGAAGTAGAATTATTTTACACAATCACTATGGGGTAGTATCAAGTTATTATGGATAATTTAGAACTCTTAAATCTTGCAAAAAAAGCCTGCGAAAATGCATATATTCCGTACTCACATTTTCCTGTCGGAGCCTGTGCTTTGTATGACACAGGAAACTATTACCTCGGATGTAATGTTGAAAATGCCAGCTATGGACTTACCCTTTGTGCTGAAAGAAATGCAATGTCAAACGCCGTTGTTGCCGGAGAAAAGGGGAAACTTGTCAAAATAGCTATTTTCTCAAAAAACAGAACAAACTGTATGCCATGCGGAGCATGCAGACAATGGATGGCTGAGTTTGCAAAAGATAATGATATGCAGATAATTTTGGAAAGCGAAGATTCAAAATGTGCCGTATTTACACTTCATGAACTTTTGCCTTACGGATTTGAACTGTAACCGGTATTTTAATCAGACATTAGAAAACTTTTCAAGACATACCATCCCATGTAATATCCGGCAACTGCCGGAACAAATGGCGTTGAACCGGGTATAATTTTATTAAACTCAAAAGTTTCTCCGTTTGCTGTCTTTATATTTTCCGATACGGAAATCTTTTGAAGAACCTGTGGATTTTCTCTGCTGCACACAGCGGTAATCCCTGATTCTATCCCCCTCTTTTTGAGCTGGTACAGAACATTTTTTGTAAATGTGCATTTTTTGTTTTCAATGTCTTTTATGTCAGATATATAAAGTTGTGTTGGGTCTTGCCTGTTGCCTGCACCCATAGATGTAACAACAGGTATTTTATTTTCATAGCAATATGAAAGCAGCTCTGTCTTTGAGCGCAGGCTGTCTATTGCATCAACTACAAAGTCAGTTTTTTTGTCAAAACAGCTGTTTATATTACCCTCAAAAAAGAAATCATCAATTGCCGTTACATTAATTTCGGGGTTTATATCTAAAATTCTGTCTTTAAAAAGCTGCGTTTTTTTCTTTCCTACAGAAGAGTTCAGTGCAATAAGCTGGCGGTTTATATTAGATGCCGATACCGTGTCAAAATCTATAATTGTAAAATTCCCCACTCCGGCTCTTGCAAGAGCTTCAAGGGCAAAGCCGCCAACACCGCCCAGACCAAAAACAGTTACATGTTTGTTTTTCAATTTCTGCTGGTTTTTTACACCCCAGATTAATTCATTACGGGAAAAATCAGTCATAACAGCGCCTATTTGAGTGACATGCAAATGCCTTCCATGATATTCAAATAATCTGTTTCAGGGAGTGTTGATATTGTTTTTATTGCAACCGAAAGATCCGGATTTTTGTCATACCAGCGTCTGCCTTTGTTTGTCTGGTAAAGTCCCAGAACCCTCTCAAGACCGATACTCAAAGGAGCGGTTTCATTTTCTCTGTGTACGGTTTTTATTGCACTTGCAACATTTATAATATCATTGGAAAGTTTGCTTTGTATGGTCGGATGCAGGGTCTTCAAAAGGTTTAATGCCATTTGAGTCTCTTTGTGTTTGTCATACCATCTTTTATTGTTCACCATTCTCCTCCCGATTATTAAATACGGTATACATTATATTTTCTTTTTTAACAAAATACAACAGCTTTACAAAGTTGTGATATTATTTTATAAAACTGTCCGAGAAAAATTCATGATAAGACTCTACCGAACAAAAACAGCCACAGGCTGTTTTTGTGAGAGGCAAGTGACTTGAACGAATTTTAGACAAAGCGAACCGCTGAACAAAGTGAAGCGAGTGAGTCTGGCTCCGAAGCTTAACGAAGTTAAGCGTAGACGAGGACACATTGAAAAGGTGAGCAGGTGACGGCTGCGGTGATTGTAATCAGACCAGCACGCTGTGGGCGAAGCCCCCAGTGCCACTACGAAGGAAAACGGTGAGTTTTCCGTAGTGTCTGATTACAAAACAGCCGGCGGCAACTGCGACACTAGATTAGATAGGCTTTACGGGAGAAATTTATGAATATCGCAGTCAATATACTTTTGTTTGTTTTAGGGCTTTTGCTGGGTGCTGCGGCTATGTTTTTTGTTATGAAAAATATGAACAAAAAAAATGAAGAGGACACCCGGAAGGCATATTCTGATATTTACGAGAAAATGCAGCTCCAGTTTGAAAATCTTTCGAACAGAATTTTCAAAGAAACGACACAGGATTTTTCAAATACTTCAAAAGAAAAAATTGCAGAAATACTTGAACCGTTTAAAGAAAAATTTGACGAACTCAAAAAGCAATCCACATACAATATTGAGCAGGGTGCAAAACTCGACATGCACATAAAAGAAGTTATAGAAACAGGATTGAAAATTTCAAATGACACAAATACACTTGCTTCCGCACTAAAAGGCGATAATATGAAACAGGGAAAATGGGGAGAGCTTATCCTGGAAAAAGTTCTGGAGCTTTCGGGTCTCAGAAAAGGTGAAGAATATGATACTCAGACGGGTTTTGGCTCAAAAAAACCGGATGCCACCATATTTTTACCTGACAACAAAGCTATATTTATTGATGCAAAAACATCTCTGGCTTCATATGATGCATATATAAATGCACAAAATGAGCAAGAGGCTCAAATTGCACTCAAACAGTTTAAAGAGTCCGTAAAAACACATATTGCCGGACTTGCAAAAAGAGAATATTTTGAAATAGAGGATTTTGTTTCACCGGAATATGTTTTGATGTTTATTCCTGTAGAAAGCTGCTATACAATGCTTTTTGCCGATAACGGCGAACTCTGGGAACTTGCCTGGAAAAATAAAGTTATGCCGGTCTCACCGTCTACTCTGCTTGCCGCATTAAAAATTATAAACAGCTTTAATATGGTAAACAGACAAAACAAAAATGCTCAAGAAATAGCGGGACTAGCCGGAAAAATGATAGACAAATTTGCCGATATGGTAAAAGATTTGAACGGCATACAGTCAAACCTCGCCAAAGCAATGACAAAGCTTTCCGGACGGGACAATCTCATCCGCCAGTGTGAAAGACTGACCGAACTCGGAGCCAAAAATGCAAAACAAATTCCCTCTCCGGCGCTGTCTGAAGAAGAAAAAGACACGGTTTCAGTATAATCAGCCGTGATTTTGTCACAAGAAAGTAAATAATTTTGCCACACTCCGCAATTTTTAGTAAAATTGTGAAAGACCACAGAATACGGGGTATTTGAATGACACTATCAATTGCAATAACAGGCAAAAGCGGAAGCGGAAAAACAACCGTAACAAAGAATTTTGTAAAAGTTTTGAAAGAAATGTATCCTGACAAAACTATTCTGCTGTTTGACAATGACCTGTCTACAGAACTGGCTCACAGCTATGGTATGGATGTCAGAAATACTATATACGGTATCAGGAGCGGAAAACACGAATACAAAACCGGTATTCCGTCAAAAATGACCAAACAGGAATACATTGAATGGGCGCTGGAAGATATTCTTGTCGAAGTGGAAGAAAATGTTGAATTGATAGTCTCATGGCTTGTTCCTTCAAAGGACTGCCGCTGTCCTATTACGGGACAGATAAGCGATGCTGTCGTGAAGTTAATAAATCAGTACGATATAGTGGTTTTTGATTGTGAGTTTGACTTAAAATACCTGCATCAGCTCGTGGATATACCCATGGATGTGACATTAATCATTGCAAACGCAACTGAAGAATCTGTTTTTCTTGCCCAAAGAATAGAAGAATTTTCCGCAAAATATGCAGCCGGCGGACAGATGGCTTTGATATTGAACAATGTCGACAATCAACAGTACAACAAGGTTCAGGACTATTTAAACAAATACAGTCTTGAGGTTCTCGGCGTAATTCCTCAGGATAAAAATCTGTTTGAACACTCTATAGACAAAAACTCAAAAATAGTGGAAGATGCTATAAAATCAATGTATTTTAGACTCAATCTTCCGCAGGTAATGAACTGATAAGGATTTTTATGGCAGTAATTATAGACGGAAAAAAGGTAGCAAAAGAAATACTACAAAATCTTGCTGATGAGACAGTTTTTATGTCTCCCGCACCAGGGCTTGCCGTAATAATAGTAGGAGATGATCCCGCAAGCAAAATTTATGTCAGCTCAAAAAAGAAAAAAGCATCAGAACTCGGATTTAATTCTATTGTTGTTGAACTGCCCGAGTCTGTTTCACAGAGTGAACTTCTGGCTAAAATTGAAGAATTGAATGACGATGAAAAAATCAATGCAATACTGGTTCAAATGCCGCTGCCAAAACATCTGGATAAAAATACGATTATAGAAAAAATTAATCCGATAAAAGATGTGGACTGCTTCCATCCTTATAATGTCGGAAAAATTGCAACGGGTGACAAGCCGTATGTATATCCCTGCACCCCGAAGGGCATAATCAGGCTTTTGGAATACTATGATATAGCGGTTGAAGGAAAACATGCTGTTGTCATAGGAAGATCAAATATAGTCGGAAGACCGATGGCTCAAATGCTTTTGAATATGAATGCAACGGTAACAATATGCCATAGCAGAACAAAAAATCTTGCTGATATTACCCGAACCGCAGATATATTGATTTGTGCGGCAGGCAAAGCCAATCTCGTTACCTCTGATATGGTAAAAGACGGTGTTGTTGTCGTGGATGTCGGAATGAACAGAAATAGCAGCGGGAAATTATGCGGAGATGTTGATTTTTCTGCAGTTGAAAAAAAGGCATCTTATATTACACCCGTTCCGGGCGGTGTCGGTCCTATGACAATCTGTTCGTTAATGGTCAATACGGTCGATTTACATAAAATACAAAAGAATGATAAGTATTCGTAATTTCAATCAGAATTCGGGTATGTAAAATATTGATATAAAGAATGAAATATACTATAATCCCTATATATATTAGATTATAAATCAGGTGAACAAATGGCAAAACATAACGATACAATTCCAATAGAAGTATGTATTTTAACGGTGGATCACGATATCAAAGGTACTGTGCATGTATCAAAGTATACAAACACAAATCGTGAATTGACTGACCTGTTAAACGACAAAGAAAGAAGATTTCTTGCTGTTACAAATGTGGAAATTTATCCGCGTAACTCAAATCAGCCTCCGAGACGATACAACTTCCTTGAAATCCACATGGACTATGTTTTGATGGTTCATCCGTCTTCTCAGGTTGTGTTCAAAGAGTCATCAAAAGCACAGGAAGATATTGCAAGATTTAGAGAATTGAGAAACAAACTCAGCCAGACAAAACCATTCTAGTCTGTTCTGTTTGAGTTGGTATTGGAATATTTATGGAAAAGCCGAAAAAGATTTTAGCAGTAAATTTTGGCGGAATAGGAGATGAAATACTCTTTTTGCCTGCCTTGTCAAGTTTGAAAAAAGAGTTTCCTGATGCAAAAATTACACTTGCGCTGGAACCAAGAAGCAAATCCGTAAAAGATTTGTCAAATTTGATAGATGACGTTATCTGTATAGATATCAAAGGAAAAAACAAATATCAGGAGCTGATAAAATTTGTCTTTAAAGCCATGACCGGCGGATTTGATATGGTTTTTTCTTCCGGAGCAAACAGCCTGATACCGTTATTGCTGTTTATGACAGGTATAAAAAAAAGATACGGGTTTGAAAGCGGGTTTGGAAATGGAATTTTGAGCAGATTTCTTCTTACAAAAGCCGTAAAACTTGAAAAACAGCAGTATGCATCTGCTATGTATCATGAGCTTGTGACTCCCGTTACAGATCACAAAACACTGTACCCTGAAATAGATGCCGGCGATATAGAAAAAGAGCCGAATTCCGTACTCGTTCATCCGGGTGTAAGCAAAATGAGTGTGGTAAAACACATGGTCAAAACCTGGTCTCCGGAAGTCTGGGCAGAACTGGTAAAAAAAGTTTTGGAAACTGGCAAAAAAGTCTATCTTATCGGCGGACCGGATGACAAAGATTGTATTGAAAAAATTGTTGAAATTGTCGGCGACGTTCCTAACTTTGAAAACCTTTACGGAACAACAAAAAACATCATGGATCTTGCCCGTCTGACAAAAAGAGCTGAAATTCTTATCTGTTCCGATTCTGCACCAATGCATATTGGTGTCGGCGTGGGAACAAAAACCCTGGCTTTATTCGGTCCGACTGATGAAAAGAAACTTATACCGGAAAATGAAAAGTATATTGCAATCAAAAATACAAGCTGTACCTGCAGACCCTGCCTGTGGGATAAAAGGCAAACAACCTGCAAAGAGCTTGACTGCTTGAAAATAGACCTCAATGAGGTTGTCAAATTATTATAAAACATTTAAGAAATCAAATTTAATATTTCCGTAATTTACCTTTGTCGTTTTTTGTGAAATAATGTGAAAAAGAAAGATTTTTGTGAGGCGGTATATGAGCGGGACACTTGATTTTCGTGCATTTGGAAAAAATGATATAAGAGGCATTTACGGAGAAGATGTTACAGAAGAACTTTTCTACTATGCCGGACGGGGTTATGTAAAGTATATTGCAGAAAGGCTCAACGATGGAGTTGAGGACAGAGACAAAACCGATGTAAAAGATATATGGGTAAGTATCTGTATGGATGTCAGAACTCATTCTCCGTCTCTTGCTGCATCTTTGATTAAGGGCGTTACTTCAACAGGTGCAAATGTTTTGGATCTTGGTATTGCGCCTACACCACTCGGATACTATTCCGAATTTGCACAAATTCCTGACAATGTTATTGTAAAAGGCAGGGTAAACGGCGCTTTGATTGTTACGGCAAGCCACAACCCGAGTGAATATAACGGCTTGAAAATGACATTTGACAGAGCTTCTTTGACCGAAGAACAAATTAAAAAAGTAAAAGAATTTTCTATGGCGGAAGTAAATGCCAGAGAAACAGCCAACAGGCATGGAATTGTAAGAAAATACAATATTATTGAACAGTATTGTGAAAATATTATCAATAAATTTGCATCTGTCGGAAAAGGGATAAAAGTCGTCACTGATTGCGGAAATGCAACGGCCGGACTGGTAGCCCCTCAGTTATACAGAGATCTTGGCTGTGATGTTGTTGAGCTTTTTACCGAGCCTGACGGAACATTCCCGAACCACCATCCAAATCCGAGCGATGAAAAAACTCTTGATGCTTTAAAGAAAAAAGTTGTAGAAGAAAAAGCCGATATCGGCATAGCTTTTGACGGTGATTCAGACAGAATAGGCGTGGTTGACTCACAGGGCAGAAGCATGACCGGAGACAAACTGCTTTTGATTTATGCGGAAGATATATGCGTTCCTCTTGTAAAACGTGGAGAAAAACCTGCTGTTGTGTCAGAAGTGAAATGTTCTCAAGTTTTGTATGACACAATCAATGCTATGGGCGGAAATGCAATTATGACAAAAACGGGTCATGGTTACATAAAAGCAAAAATGAAAGAAGAAAACGCAATTCTTGCCGGAGAAATGTCCGGACATACGTTTTTTAAAGACAGATACTACGGATTTGATGATGCAATATATGCAGGATGCAGGATTATTGAAATTATTGCAAAGCAGAAATTGAATAATCCCGAATTCAAAATTGAAGATATGCTAAAACCTTTTGACGGAGTATGCACCTCCAAAGAGGTTCGGTTCCGCTGCCCGAATGAATTCAAAAAAACAGTACTTGATGATATGAAAAAAGCAGTACAGGAAAATCCTGACCTGTTCGGAACAAAAATAAAAGATATTATTACTCTTGACGGAATGAGAATTATTCTGGAAGACGGTTTTGCAATGATAAGACAGAGTAATACAGAGCCTGTATTTACGCTGCGTTTTGAAGCAAAGTCCGAAGAAAACTGCAGGCACTATGAAAAAACAATGGTTGATTTGCTGGACAAAACAGTAAAAAATTATTGTTAGGCAATCTTTTCAAGAAAATTTTTGGAAAAAACGGGACAAAAGTATTAGGTTTTGATCCCGTTTTTTCAATATTTTTTGAAAAAACATAGAAAAAAGTACTAGATTTTTGAGTATTAGATTTTTTCTGTTTAAATGACTTGAGGAGAATTGAGACAAAGGCAAAAACAGTTTAATTTCAAAACGGAAAGTAAACGGTTTTTGTCATAATGAAGAAAATTATATTATATTTAATCGCAGTTTTTCTGGTATTGCCGCCGGCTGTTCCTGCATTTTGCGTTGACAATATAACGGCAAAACTGAACGAGATTGAAAAATCATACTATGGCTTTACCTATACGGACAGCACAGAGACCAGACTCTCACGTCTGGAAAAATCTGTCTACGGCTCAGCGAGCAAAAAACCTCAAAAAACAAGAGTTGAAAAACTATACCGAGACTTGTCCCTTGGGGTTACATCAGGTGCTGCTGCTCCTTTAAATACACAAAATGATATAGGTCCCAAAGCAGATGCGGGAATAAAATATCCTGTTGTTGATGAAATGGAAAAAAGAGTTTTTAAAAAAGCATATGTGAGTGACGATATTTACGCAAGACTTTCAAGACTGGAAAAACAAACTTTCAAAAAAGAAAGCACCCTGTCTCTGAATGAGAGAGTGGATGCTTTGCGCAGTAGAATTTTGGGAGGGAAAGAAAACAGAGCGGATTCTGTAGAGATAGATCCTGCGAAAGAAGAGATTGTTCTTGAGAACGGTCAAAAATACTATGGAGATGAAGGCAAAGCTTCGGGTTTTAATATAGATGAGCTTGGAGATAATTCTCATTACAATTATTACAGCTATGAAAGCTCCAAAAATCGTATTCCCGACCCTTACACACAGAACAATATTTACACAGAAGGTGATTACTCCGAACACTATGCCCAGAATTATGATTTGGACATGTTAGAAAAAACGGTTTTCGGAAAACGATATTCGGATGAATTGCCTTCCAAACGGCTTGCCCGATTGGAATCAAAGGTTTTTGACAGGACTTTTTCAGATGAAGAAGAGTCCCGTATCCAGAGACTTCTGGCAGTAACTACCGCCCAGAAAACATCTCAGGAATATGATTCCAACAAATGGGCACGCCGGTTGAACGCAGGTATGCAGATAGGAAGCATCCTGCTGATGGTTCTGGCTATGATTCTTTAGTCATAGAGGTGTGTGAACGGACCAAAGACAGCATTATATACGCCGGTAAACGGTGTCATAACTTTTTGAAACATTGTCTTTTTAGCCGGTTGGTTTGAACAGTTGTTGCATGGAGGCAAATATGTTCTTTGCGCTACCGGAGCAACTATGTAAGAAACCGGTGCGGCAGCACCTGTCGGTATACCGATTGTGCATGCACTCTGTGCAGGCTTCAAAGAACAAGCGCCAAAAGCTGTTGATCCGAGCATTAGTGTTGTTGCAGCAAAAATTACTGCTGTTGATAATATCTTTTTCATACATCTTTCTCCTTGTATAAATGTTTTGTAAGCTATTTGCTTACATTACCATTTTTACACTCCTGAGAAAAAATACATTGTCCTAATTAGCTAAGTAAAATAATAGCCATGTTTAGTTATGTGTTAATCTTAATTGCTAAAAGTATACGAAAAATGCTATAATCACCTTAATAAATAAGGATTAACAAAAAGATCGGGAGCCGGAACCTATGTCAGAAAAAGAAAATACTATATACTTTGTTGATGTTACAAACAGAGACGGTGTGCAAACATCCCGTTTGGGTCTGGCAAAACTCCAAAAAACTATAATAAATCTCATGCTGGATGATATGGGTATAACCCAGTCAGAATTTGGTTTTCCTACAACAAAACATGAGCTGAATTATTTAAACGGTAATCTGGAACTTGTTGACAGAGGTGTTATCAGAAAAACAAAACTTTCCGGCTGGATGAGGGCAATAGCAAAAGATGTTGTGGAATCTTTCCAAAATGTTCCGAGACTCAAATATGTAAACCTCTCACAATCAACGTCAGACCAGATGATTTTGGGAAAATACGGCGGAAAAAAGACAAAGGAGGATATTCTTGCGCAAACATGCGAAGCCGTTGATGCAGCAGTCACCTGCGGCGCTGAAATTATCGGTGTAAACGCTGAGGATGCCTCAAGAAGCTCGCTTGATTATCTTATAAAATATGCAAAAGAATGCAAAAAACATGGAGCAAAACGGTTCAGATACTGTGATACACTTGGCTATGACGACCCCAAAACTGCCTATGACAGAATTTATACCATTGCAAAAGAAGTCCAGATTGATATGGAAATGCATTTTCACAACGATCTTGGCATGGCTGTAGGCTGTTCCGTGCTTGGAGCCAAGGCGGCAATTGATGCCGGTGTTGATGCATATATAAACACTGCGGTAAACGGTATGGGAGAACGAGCCGGAAATGCGGATTTGATATCCTGCCTTCTTGCCGTAAAAAAATCCAGCGGTTTTGCGGGAAAATACAAAGTCGACCCGCAGATAGATCTTTCAAAATCATGGAAACTTGCAAAATATACATCCCATGCATTCGGAGTACCTATACCGGCAAACCAGCCTGCCGTGGGCGGCAATGCGTTTGCTCATGAATCCGGAATTCACGCAGACGGTGCACTGAAAGACAGAAGAAATTACGAACTCTATGACTTTGAAGAGCTGGGAAGAGGCGAGCCGGAAATAGTTGAAACCGGCAGAATGATTACCGTAGGCGAATACGGCGGAATTAAAGGATTTAGAAACGTATACAAAAATCTTGAACTCGAATTCCATGATGAAGACGAGGCAAGAAATATTCTTGAGCTTGCAAGATATGCTAATGTCCATACCCAGCTGCCCCTGACAGACAGCGAACTTCGTTTTATATATTATTATCCTGATATTGCAGCAAAGATAATGACAGTGACTCCTTATTATATGCCGACAGGCGAACTCAAAAAACGTCTGGAGTCCGGCGCAGAGGCACCTGCATCAATTGTATAACTGTGATATAATACATCTTGGAGAAATCGGATTATGTCATTAAAAGCCAGAATAGAAGCAGTTTTATTTATTACAGCACAGGCTCTCGAAGTAAAGGATATTGCCGAAATACTTAAAGAAGATGAGTCTGTGGTAGAAGAAGCTCTGCTTGATTTGATTATGGATTATTCATCAAGAGAAGGCGCCCTCGAAATTGACGATGAAAACGGTTATATTTTGCAGGTAAAAGAGGATTATATGGATATTGTTGAACAACTCTGTCCGGTAGAACTCAAGCCTGCTGTATTAAAAACACTGACGGTAATCGCACTCAAGGAGCCTATCCGCCAGTCATACTTAAAAGAACTGCGCTCAAATGCTTATGAACATGTACAGGAACTTTTAAAGATGGGGTTGATTTCCCGTCACAGAGACAAAAACGGACGTTCCTTCAACCTGAGGACTACTCCAAAATTTGCAGAGTACTTTAAACTCAAAGGGGATGCAAAAACACTGGCAAAAATTATGGATCTGGAAAAACAGGCAAGAGAAGATGACGAAGATCCGGAAAATCTTGATTTGTCAGAATTTATTGAAAAATAATTAAATCGGTATGTCATTCAGCTGACAGAATGCTTTGAAAGAAGCAAAATTCTTTTTGATTTCTTCTTCCTGATCGGGCAGGTTTAAGCTTTCTATCAGCGTAATTGTTTTTTTGTATGTCGTAATTGCATTGTGTGCATAATTTGCTTTGTTCTGCGGTTTTTGCGTGACCATTTCTTCCAAATATTTTGCATAAAGCTGATAGAGCGATACTTTCAAGAATTTCATATCGTATTCTTTTACTATCATCAATGATTTTTCTATGTACATTTTTGCAGCTTCCATATCACCTTTTATAAGATATATTTCAGCCATCAATTTCTGATAAAGAACCATGAAATAGTAATTTGATATTCTAGGATTTTTTGCCACATCAAACGCTTTTTGTGAAATATCAAGAGCTTTGTCAGTACCTTCGGTAATCAGAGTTATTTTCGCTATATAGTACCAGCACAGCATTGCTCCGATTGCAATTTTTTCTCTTGCAAAAATAGTAACCTGTTCGTTAAAAATATCAAGTGCTTTTGAGAGATTTCCTTCTTCTTGCAGCACTTTGCCCAAAAATACTTTCAAAAGATTTTTTACAAGCACGTCATTGTAGTTGTTTGCAAATGTAACAACCGAGTATAGATCCTGTTTTATATTTTTCCATTCCCGTTTAAATATCTTGTTCAGTATGTTTGTAAAGTTCCACATAGAAATTATTTCAGGTTCTACAATTTCTTTTGCAGTCTGCTGGGTAAATTCAACGAGAATGTCTTCTGACTTGCCTATTTGTCCCTGTATAGAATATGCAAGGGCTTTTGTCAGTTTAAGCCTTTGGAGATAGTTTTTGTTATCTACGTTGTTTTTCTCAACAATTTCATCAATAACGGAAAGAATATCAAAAGCTTTTTTGTTACCCTGCGATATTAACGCCATTGCTACTGTCAGGTTGCATTCAAGCCATGTTTCATAAATTACATCCATGGAGATTCCGTTGTTCGGGATTATTCCGGACAGCGCCTGTTCTACAATCGGAATAATTTCAATTGATGCCAGATTGTATATTTCTTCCGCATTGCCTATACAGAACATTGCTTTTAGTTTTTTGTATTTTATCAATGCTGATTCAAGTTTTTTCTCAGGAGTTTCAACATATTTCAGTATGGTGTTTACTGCCTCAATCACACCGTTGTAATTACCTGTCAGGGAACAGCTTTTTGACAGATAGCCCGAAAGCTCTATAATTTTTGGCTGATTGTTTACTTTCATTGCATTTGTAATTGCGTTTGAAAGGAAAGGTATTGCCTCAGCCGGTCTTGATTTGTACAGGAGTTTTCCGAGTCGTTCCTGAATATTGTTTATAATAACCGTGTTGTCCTCCGGGTTGACTTCCTGCGCAATTTTTAGGCATTGTTTTTGAGATAATGTCCACAGATGTTCATCTCCGAGATATGCACAGAGTTTTATATTCTCTGTCCAAATGTTCAACGCCAGAAGTTTCTGGTTTAAGTTTTGGGCAATAAGTGCTTTGAGTGCATTGCTTGATAATGTAAACGAATTAATGATATCGTATATTTTTTCATTCAGAACAACAAAATCTTTGCTCTGTTTTGCTTTTTCATATACAAACTTCCACAGAATTGTATTTTTAAATTCAAAAATGTTGTTATTAAACTGAGAGATATATGCTGATGCGCTCAGCAAATTGATAATATTTTGAAAATCCTCGGGCTGCTGCTTCATGATTATTTCGAGCAGCCTGATATTGAATTTGTTGCCCATGACGGCAGCAGTGCACAATGTTCTGAAAGCGAGGGGCTGTTTCTTTTCCAGATATTTCAAGCGGTATGACAATATCTCGTATATGTTTCTCGGAACACGTTTTTCAAGCGGTGTCTGCCTGTATTTTATTGTTTTTCCGTCCGTTGTAATTGCTTTATATTCATTCAGAAGTATCAGTATTTGTTCTATATAAGCACTGTTGCCCTGTGAATAGCTAAAAATTTCTTCAAAAAGAGGTTCAGGCAGAGGATTTGTTCCGTTAAAGAACATTTTTATCAAGTTGTTTGTGTCTGTTTTTGTAAGTTTAGCCAGCCTGATATCTTCGTATTGGTTTTGTGCAACTTTTTCCGAATAGAAATATCCCTGGGTAATACGATTATCTTTGTATGTTATTATGAGTTTTATGTTTTCACCAAGATATCCCTGATCTACAAAGTATGACAAAAATGCGTATGAAGCACCGTCAATCATATCAAAATCATCTATGACAATTACCAGTTTGGCTTTCTTCGAAATTTCGAGAATAATCTTTTCAAGAAGCGCAAATGTTATATCTTTGTTGACAAGAATATCTTCAAAATTTGAGCCCAGATGCGGATACAGGAAATTAAAAAGATTAAAGACTTCTTCCTGAGACAGTGCCGGGAAGGTTGAAGAAAGCATATTTTTTGCCTGTTTTATAAAATCCTGTGACATGTTTGAGAAATTAGGCATATTGAAAAATGTCAGTATCATCTCCTGAAATATGCCGTAAGGACTTATTTGCGAATTTGCAGAACATTCTCCCCAGAGCCATGCGTAATTTTGATGCATAAAATCAGCAAAAAGATATTTCAAAACAGTTGATTTTCCTATTCCCTCAGGCGCACTAACACCTATTATATATTTGTCTGGATTTCTGACCGCTTTGACTATCAGATTTTTGCATTTCATTTGATCAACAATCTGATTTGGTATTTCAGAAAAAGGCTCTTCAATTTCTTCTGCAGGCGTTGTATCTATTTGTTCAGTCTGCGTTTCTTCTTGATCTCCTGTTTTGTTTTCAGTGCTGTCCTGATTTGCTTCGGCTTTTGTTTCCGCTTTTTCCTCGGTTTGTTCGGCGTCATCATCTGAAGAGAGAATCATATCATCCAGCTCTTTTTCTTCATCTTCGTCCGGATTTTTGTTCTCTTCTTCTATCTCATTTGCCGCTTCTTCTAATGACTCTTTAATAAGTTCATCATCATGAGGTTCTTCAATACGTATCTGTTCCTTGGCAGTTTCCGTCTGAATATCCTGGGTTTTTGATATTTCCGTATTTTCTTCTATATTACTTAATTCAAATTCATCGATTTTGCTTAATACAATCGGAGAGTCGTCATCTTCCGATATTGTTGTTTCTGGTGTTACAGATACATCAGGTTCCGTTAAATCGGATATTGATACAAAACCCTCATCTATTTCAAATGCAGTCTTACATTTTCGGCATGTTAAAGCATCCGGAACATTTACGCAGTGACAGTTCGGACAATACTTTAAAAGCTGGAGCCCGCAGCCCTCACAAAATTCTGCGGTTATAGGATTTTTTGCACCGCAAATGGGACATACAGTTCTGACTTTTGTATGACAAAAACTGCATGTCAAAAGATCATCAGCTATTTCTTTTTTACATTTAGGGCAACGCATCTGAAAAACCGCTTAGCTAAACTGATATTATTATATTATAAAGTAAAATTAAATAACATCACGCATAAATACTAGTATTTGGTTAAAAAACATTTAAAATACGTTATTTGACAACAAAACTCCTGTCTTCCATCAGGCAAACAGCAAAAAGATTAATCTTAAAAAAGCTGCTATCCCTTATATTAGCCGCCAAAATGAGACTTAACAATCTGTGAAAGTTCAACAAGTCTTTTGCTGATTTCCGATTGAGAAAGATTTGTTTCTTGAGCGATATCTTTTTGTTTTTTCTCTTTAACATATCTTAAATAAAATATTTTCAGATATTCTTTCTCAGGATTGTTTTTCTGTGCAACAAGAACAATATCCACAATTTTTTGAAGGATATCTTTTCTGACAATTTTTTCTTCAAAAGAATCTCTCGGATCCTCAATCTCATATACAAAAGAGACGGGAACATCTTCTGTTCTTTCTTCTTTTTCAACAGCAGTTTTTGCCGGAACCGGATTTATCAGAATTTCTTTTGTGCTGATATATTTGTTTTCACGTCTTCTTACTCTGCCGTTTTCTTTCAGCACAGTCAAAATTGCAGTATTTGCAACCTTTGTCATATATGCACTGATAGAGTTTATATCCGCATTTTCCAACAAAAAGTGTGAACGTTTGTAAGTTTCGGAGCAGAAATCCTCCAAAAGATCCTCGTTCCCGTTAAATTTGTTGTTTGTTTTAATTAATTTTTCAATATAATCCCGTTGTTCCTGCAATGTATCCAATTCTCTAATCCAATTTTTATCTAATAATATATATATATACATCAAGTAACTGATAATATCATATCATAGAATTAGAAATTTATGATTAAAGTTAAGAAATAATCAGATTTGAAATCTTTCAGTTTTGGTACACTTACGTATTTTAAGGTATTTTTAATACTTCTTAATACGATTTCATCAATCTGATCAGAACCGCTGGATTCCAGCACCTGCATACCTTTCATCGTATTATCGGGAGCTATTGTAAAGGAAACTTTAACCATATTGTTAAAGTTTATATCAGCAGAATTAGCCAGATCGTTTTGCAAATTCATCTGGATATTTTTACCCGCAGTTTGTAAATATTCCTTAACAGAAGCTTCAGCAGCAAGTTTTTCGCTCACCTGCCATGAAAGTTTTGTAATTGTAATTGCTGCAGGCTTGTCAGAGAATGAATTTGTCATTGATTTGTTTATATCCTGAGATATTGCGGGAGCTTCGTTTTCTTTTTGTCCTGCTTCGTTTGTCAAATCAAAGAATTCTCCATCCTGATTTGCAGTTTCAAGCGCAGTATTATCCTGAGTTGTTTTTGAATGATTAAAGAACCAGGAAACAGCACCTCCGCCTGCCAGCAGCGCCAATATAGCAGCACCAATTATTATTTTCTTTGTTGCGTTTACTGTTTTTTCTGAAACAGGCTCTGCCGCAAGTTCAAATTGTGCTGGGTCATTTCCGTTCTGTTCGGGAATTGCTGTATCTCCGTATAAAGACTCAATTGTTTCATTTTCATCTGCTGAAGGAGATGGTTCTTCTGCAATTGTATCTTCCTGCTGGGCTGTATTGTTCTCATCAAAATCAGAAATTTGTTCTTGTTCTGCATCAGAATTTTGGGGTAATACCTGTTCTTCTTCTTGAGGTTCATTTTCATTTCCGTCTGAAAGCAAAGCAAGAAGATCATCATCTAGCAGCGCCTGAATATCCTGATCTGTTTCAGACAGACTGTCAGTTTTTTCTTCAGGTTCTTGATTTGTTTCTTCGTCAATATTTGTTATATCTTCTTCCGGAGTCTTGTTTTCCTGTATTTGATTTTCTTCTTCGTCATCGTAAACAAGCTCTACAGGCTCTTGAGAGTATGATATCGTTTCACTTGTTTCTTCTTCTTTAATGTCAGGCGTATTTTCTTCATCTTTTTCTGCCGGCTGTTCGTCAAGAGAAATCGCATCTTCTTCCGCAGTGTCAGAAACAATATCTTCCGTAGTTTCCGAACTTTCTTCCAGCGGTGTAATATCCTGAACTTCTTCAAGGTGCAGCGGTTCATCAAATGAATCCGGTGCGGGAATATCTTCTGAAAGCTCTATTGTGTTTTCTGCTGCATCCTCTTTTATTTCTTCTTGCGCACTTAAGTCTTCCTCCAATTGCAATGATTCTTCTTCAGAAACAAGCGGAGCAAGCTCTTCATCGTCCGGCAGACTCAGAGTTTCTTCAGAGCCGTCGAGTAAAATGTCGTTTTCATCAATTGCTGCATCTTTTTTATTCTCTTCAAGAGTTTCCGTTTCATTAACAGACTCATCGAGTGATAAATCAACTTCATCCGGAAGTTCAACGGCATCGTCATTTTCTTCTTTTTCTTCATCAAAGTCTTTTGATTTTTCATTTTGAGAATTGTCTTGTAATTCTTCCTGGTCTTCTGACAAATCGAGAAGAAAATCATTTTCATCATCTTCTTGGTCATTTGAAACATTTGCCGGTTCGTTCAATGTCTCTTCGGGAAGAGGAGCGCCCATAGGCAATATCGGCGGAAGATCTTCAGAAAGTTCAAGCGTACCGGCTTCTTCTTCAAGCTGTATTTCCTGCTCTTGAGATGTTTCTTCAGCTTGTTCTTCTTCCGGCATAGCGATAACAGTGTCTTCTTGAATCTCATCCAAAAATTCAGGATGCTCGTCAAGCACAATATCAGGCTCCTGAGAAAGAGCTTCAAGCGGTGTTTCTTCTGTTGATACTGGTGCTTCTTCATCAGAAGATACAGTTTCTTCTTGTGCTTCTTGAGCGTTTTCTACAACTGCCATATTTGCAAGAGCTGCTTCATCGACTTCTCTTTTGTTGCCTGACAAAACGCTTAAAGTACTGTCATTTAAAAGTTCTGAGTAATTTTTGACTTGAGAAACTATAGTATCGAACCCGCTGAGCTCGCAAAAAACTTCACGGCAGACAGGGCATGCTATTACGTGTTTCATAAAATACACGTTTTCGCTTTCCGAAAGTTCTCCGTCAATAAATGATGTGCATAGTTCTTTAATTTTTTCGTGTTCCGCTGCGGAGAATATCTGCTGTTGAGGTGTTACAGTTGCAAGAAAAACTCTGAGTTCTTCCATTGGTTTTAAAACGGATATGTCATAAGGCAGGTATTCTGTTTTTGATTGTACTGCAGAAAGTTCATTAGTCGGCACAAATCCGAGAATTTTTGCGGCAGAAAGATCTTTTTCAAGCTGTACTACTACATACGCATAAGGTTTTGCATCATATTTTTCCTGGACTTTGGGGATGCAAAATGTTTTTCCGTCGATTGAAAGTCTGACATCCAGTCTGATTCCGCTGATATAAATATCCGCAAGTTCCAAATTTTGAACAAATGCCGGTACATGGCACAAACTCAGATTTGTATCTGCAGCCAGACCGCTTTGGGTAATATATTCTGCAGCTACATTTGCTATCAAATTCAGAGCATATGCTCTTTTTCTCAAAGTTTTGTCTTCGATTTTTGATGCAACAATTTTTGCTTTTTCTAAATTTGTTTTGCTGATATTTATAGTTTCTGACATATAAATTTTCTCCGTTTTTAACTTACATTAAGTCAGATTACATTTTTCAAAAAAATATTCCAAAATCATGAAAAAACGTGCTATAATGTAACAAAATGTTTCACAATTAAACACATGTTCTCAACATGGAGCAATAAAAATTTTTTCTGCGTTTTATATGATTATGAAAGTGTTAACAATACAGGAGTGTTAGTATGTCAGTAAACTTTTCAACAATTCAGCCTATGAGCCAGGCTACAATTTCTAAAGCACCTGCTTATTCAAAAACGGCTCAACAGCCGGTTGCCAGCAGTCCTATGGATGCATCTTATCAGGCACCTAAAAAGAAAAGCCGCTGGTTTTTGAAAACTCTTATTGCTGCAGCAGTAGTTCTCGGCGGTGCAGCTTTGTTGAGAGGTAAAGTCGGCGTATTTAAGGATTTTGATGCTGTGAAAGATAAATTCGGTACAGATGCAAAAATCCTTGATAAAGCTAAATACTATGGCAAAAAAGCTGTTGCCGCAGTAGGCGACTTTACTACAGAATACTGGAACAAAGGTGTTAACTGGGTTAGAAATCTTTTCACCAAAAAACCGTCAACACCATCTACTCCCGCAGCATAACTGACATATAGTTATATAAAAAAGAGACTATCATTTGAGATAGTCTCTTTTTGTCTTACACCCAGTTTTCTAAATCAGGAGTCTTTTTTCTCCAGTCTTTTGAAACTTTTACTTTAAGTTCCAGATATACTTTTTTATCCAGCATTTTTTCCAGTTCAAATCTTGCCTGAGAACCGATTGTTTTTAGCATTTTTCCGCCTTTTCCTATCATAATTCCTTTTTGGCTTTCATGCTCGACATGTATAGTGGCAAATATCCTGTCTATATTCTCTTTTTCTTCGTAATTTTCTATTATTACCGCAACACTGTGAGGAATTTCATCTTTTGTATTTTTTAGAATTTTTTCACGGATGATTTCCTGTGCAATAGAGCGCATACTTTCGTCTGTCAAATCATCCTCATCATAAATGGGGTCGCCGTCGGGAAGTTTTCTCATTATTGTAGAAATCAATGTATCTATATTCCGCCCTGTCTGAGCGGAAACTTTTGCGGTCGGCATATTGGTTTCGAAAAGCATTTTGTAGGTTAAAAGGTTTTGTTCTTTTTTTATCGGATCTTTTATTTTGTCTACTTTATTCAGAACAATTATTACAGGTATATTTGTTTTTTTCAGCAGATTTTCTGCAATCCATTTGTCACCTGCTCCGGCAGGCTCTGACACGTCAACAAGAAACAGTATCAAGTCCGCATCCGGTATTGAACACTTTGCTTCGTCCATAAGATACTCACCGAGTTTATCAAGCGGTTTATGAATTCCGGGTGTGTCTATAAAAACTATCTGACCTTCTTCATTAGTGAAAATGCCTTTTATTCTTCTTCTTGTTGTTTGCGCCTTGTCTGTAGCGATTGCAATTTTTTGCCCTACTATCGTATTTAGCAGAGTGGATTTTCCTACATTTGGTCTGCCAAGAACAGCTACAAAACCGGATTTGAAATTTTTCATGTTTAATTCCCGACTATTATTGCTTTTCATTTATACAATAAACAAAGAATCTAATCCAGTGTCGCAGCTGCCGTCTCGAGCCGCCCGCCCCTCAAGGCGGCGGGCGTGGACGCCACTGCTCAACTTTTCAGATGACACTCAAATACGGACCGATTTGTAAAATTTACTGTTAACAAAGATTAATATACAACCGTACTATTTAGTGATTTTTTGTGCCCATATATTCGTTTTTTTGATACAATAAACATGCTTATATGATGTCCGAGAAAATTTTGCGATAAGAAGGACTCCGTTTTGAGTTGACTAAATGTCAAGTCAAAATGGATGGGAAGAGCAAAATTTTTGACAAAGCGAACACGCACAGCGAAGCGAGCAGTAGTGAGCCTGTCTCCGAAGCTTAACAAAGTTAAGCGCAGGTGAGGACACATTGAAAAGGTGAGCAGTGACGGCTCGAATGCTCGAGGCGGCAGCTGCGACACTAGATTATACAAAAATACTAGAAATTAAGGGGTATAAGAGAGGCAAAAATGAACAACAAGAAATTAATGTTTTGGATGATTATTGCGCTTGTTATTGCTGCAGCTTTTGTAATCATCAAAAAACCTACAAAACTGGGATTGGATCTTGTCGGCGGTTCAAGAATTGTTCTTGAAGCACAGACAACCGAGACAATTGCAAAAATTACACCTGATATGATGAGCAGTTTGCAGTTTGCAATCGAAAACAGAGTCAATGCTCTGGGTGTAGCTGAGACCGTTGTACAGCAAAACGGAGAAAAAAGACTGCTGGTTGAAATTCCGAATATTTCCGACCCTGCAAAGGCAAAAGAATTTTTGGGCGAAACCGCAGAGCTGGAATTTAAAAAACCACTTGACGGAAAATACGGCACGACCGGCTGGGCTCCTACAGGTTTGACAGGTAAAGATGTAAAAAAAGCATTAATTTCTACAAACCCCGGAGGGCAGTGGGTTGTGTCACTCGAGTTTAATGACAAAGGTACAAAGAAATTCGGTGAATTGACTTCAAAAATGGTTGGTCAATCAATGGCCATATTCTTTAACGGAGAAATGCAGTCAGCACCTACAATCCAAGAACCTATTCTGGGCGGACATGCACAGATTTCAGGAGGAGACACAGGGTTTGCTTATGAAGAAGCAAAGAAAATGGTTGACCTCTTGAATGCCGGTGCATTGCCGGTTCCCGCAAAGATAATAGAAGAAAGTCTTGTCGGTCCGACTCTCGGTGCTGACAGTATTGCAAAAAGTAAAACAGCAGGCATGATCGGTATCGGTCTTGTTATGTTGTTTATGCTTTTGTATTACCGCTTGCCGGGTGCAATTGCCGATGTGGCTTTGCTTATATATTCGGTTCTTGTATTTGCGGTATTCAAAATTGTACCGGTTACTCTGACACTGGCGGGTATAGCCGGTTTTATACTGAGTATCGGTATGGCGGTTGATGCGAATATCCTTATTTTTGAAAGAACCAAAGAAGAACTTAAAGCGGGAAGAACTCTCTTTACTGCAATAAATGCTGGTTTTGACAGAGCATTCACCTCAATCTTTGATTCTAATATGACTACAATAATTACATGTGTAATTTTATATTTCCTTGGTACTAGTATCATCAAGGGTTTTGCTTTGACACTGATTATAGGTGTTTTGATTAGTATGTTCACGGCAATTACCGTAACCAAAAACTTTATGCACTTATTGTTCGGTGCAGGTCAGCTCAAACATCCGGGCTGGTTCGGTATCAAAGAGTCCGAAATAGGCAAAGCTTACGAAGCCAAAGAAACAAAGAAAGAAAAAGCAAAATTCGGTATTCTTGACTAAGAACCGGTCAAAGTTTGAAATTATAAAAACACAAGGAGAAAAAATATAATGAGTGAAACAGTTTTACATCAACACAAATGGATTGATGTCGTAAAATACAGATGGGTATGGTTCGGACTGTCTTTGCTGCTCGTCGTACCCGGCGTTGTTGCTATGATATATTCGATGGTTACTTATCCGACACATTTCCCGGTAAAAGTTGGTATTGATTTCACCGGAGGTACTATCACACAGTATTCCGTTACAAAGGATGTACCTAACAGCGAAATTGAAACATTGAGAACAAAACTGATAAAAGAGGGGATAGAAAACCCTGTTATACAGGTTCTTAAGACAAACAATGCCATTTCAAAAGCAGAAAAGCTGAATGCAACAACTGTAATTTCTGTAAAAACAGCTTTCAAAAGCAACGACAAAACATCAGAACAAAAAATTGCAAATGTAATCAAGGCAGATTACCCTTCAGCAGAACTGGTTCAGGTTAGTTCAATCGGACCTTCTCTCGGTAAAGAACTTTTTACAAACTCATTATATGCGCTGGGTTTGGCGTTTTTGGGTATTGTTGTGTATCTTTCTTTTAGATTTCAGCTTGATTATGCGGTAATCGCTCTTGTCTCTTTAGCGCATGATGCATTGTTTGTACTGGGATTTTTCTCTATTCTCGGTATATTCTTTGATGTACATATTGATGCTTTGTTTATTACGGCAGTATTGACGGTTATCGGTTTTTCAAACCACGATACAATTGTTGTGTTTGACAGAATCAGAGAAAACTGCAGATTTCTTGCAAAAAAAGCGTCATTCCCTGAAATCGTTAATGCCAGTGTAAATCAGACTCTTGCAAGAAGTATTAACACTTCTTTGACAACATTGATTACACTTTGTGCTTTATACATTTTTGGCGGAGAAACAACAAAAGAGTTTGTTCTTGCAATGATAGTCGGTATTGCTATCGGTACATACTCAAGTATTTTCTTTGCATCCACACTGCTTGACTGGTGGAGAGAAAGACAGGAAAAAGCAAAGGGAGCGGCTGCATAATATGACAGAAAACAGTGCAAACAAAGAAAAATCTCTTGCACTCTTTGTTTCCGAAACAAGGGAAAAAATCGGTTTATCTCAGACAGGGCTGGCAAAAAAGTCAGCTCTGTCTTTAAAAATTATAGAAGAAATAGAAAGCGGGCAAGAGCTTTTTCTTGCTTCAACAATACGTCAAAAGCTTGCAAACGGCTTAAAACTCAAACCCGCAGACATAAAAAAATATGAAAAACATCCTGATCTTTCGCTGCTTCCTGACACAGAGGCTGCGGTATTTATCAAAAATCAAATACTTGCTCACAATGTAGAAGATTTGGAGTGTCCTGTCTGCGGTTCAAAACTTATTACAAGAATTGCAAAAATGTACGATCTTGAGGATAATCTTATACTTGTTCCCAAAGCAAGATGCACAAAATGTCCGTTCCAGATTAAAGGCTAGAAAATACTTTCAATTTCTCCGTGGGAGTCGGAGCCGCCAGTCATAATCAGGTTGTATTTTTGAGCTATTTTTTTGACGGTATCCGCTTTGTGAAATTTTATTATTCCTCTGTGTCTTCTGTATGGATAAAAGACTTCTATGCCGTCAAGACCAAGATTAATTAATGTTTTTACAAAATAATCAAGACTGATTGCCCAGTAACATGCAGGATGCGCCAAAACAGCAAGACCGCCCGCTTTGTGAATGATTTTTATTACATCTTTCGGATGTCTGTGATTGAAAAGTCTTACGATATCTGCTTCTGTCTCTTTTTTTGTCTTTGCACATATGCTCAAGAGCTCTTCATTAAAGACATCTATTCCGTATCCGAGAATGTGGACAAGAACACCTCTGTACCAGCAGTCAAATTCGATTGCCGGCAAAATCTTTATTCCTTTAGCATTGCATTCTTTTTGATGTCCCTCAACCGTATTGTGATCTGCTATTGCAATGAGTTTATACTTTTTGTTTTTTGCATCTTCAACAAGTTGTTCAAAAGACAGCTTTCCGTCAGAGCATGATGAATGCATATGAAGATCTGTCCCGTTACGAAAGTCATTTTCGGTTAAGCTGTTTAATATTTCTCTGATATTATTGTCTTGTCCGTTCATAATTACATGTTAATATAAACATAATTACGAGGGAAAATAATGGCAAAAAAAGATAAAGCAAATATTCTTGCGGATGTATTCAAGATATTTGCAAACGGTACAAAATTATACTTTTTGAATTTTGAAAAGTTTTTCAGATATCTGGCTTTTCCCATTTTTGGACAGATAATAGGGATTGTTTTGATTTTTGCGGCTTCTTATGTTTTTACCGTTCATATTTCATCTTTGACAACAAAAAGCCCTGTATTTGACAACATACCGTTAGTCTTTTTTCTGCTGATTGTACTTACACTGCCCGGCTTTTTTATATTTTGCAAGGCATTTTGGGAATACCTGATAGCAATGGCATCATTGAACTCTATGGCAAGCACTCTTCTTGAAGGCGGAAAATTGGATGATACTGGAATTCATGCTGAACTTATCAAAAGAAGAAGCGGTTCTTATATTCTCTTTTTGTTCTTGATTTCTATAATTTATCTTGTGCTTTCGTTTCCGATATTGTGGGGATTGCTGGTAATAGTTTTTGTATATCTTTCTTTGTGTTTTCAGGTGTTTGCACTGGAAGAAGACAGGGGAGCTTTTGATGCTGTAAAAGCGGGAATAAATCATGTTAAGTTTAACTTTCTAAAAACAGCTCTTCTTCTTATTCTTTTGGGAGTGGTCACATACTGGCTTGTACCCGGATTAATTTGCTGGGGATTTAAAACAGGAGACTTGACCGGATTTTTCTCTTTCCCTGTTGAACAGTATGTCAGGATGCTGCCTATAGACGATTTTAACTCAATTCTTGCTTCGGCGCATATTCCATACCGGTTGAAAAGTTATGTAATAGCACAAGAAATAGTTCTTGCTTTCGTGTCATTTGCTGTTATCGGATTTTCTCTTCCCTTAAGATGCATCTGCTGTACACAGCTTTATAAAGAAATAAATAAAAGAAATTATGCAGGGAAAATTGCAGCGGAAAAACTTGCACAAAGAGCGGGAAAACCTTCTAAAAGAAAAATAAAAGAAGAGGATGACGAAGACTAATGTTTGTCTGTAAAAATTGTAAATCCATAGACAAATTTGAACTCATGTTTGCTCCGGACTATAAAGGGGCAAAGAATTTTAAGTGGGAATACAATAAAAACGGAGACATTGTAATAACAGTTGACGGTTATACTTTTATACCGGATTTGAATTTTATGAATACCCATGCCGTATGCAGATATTGCGGTCAGATTTATATGTGGGATTACAAAAACTAATCCCGCAATATCTTTGATTATATAGCTCCCGTTTTACGAACAAATATTTACAGCTGAACTTTATCCATTACTTCATCAGGAATATCAAAGTTCGAATATACATTTTGAACATCGTCATGTTCTTCAAGTTTGTCCATCAATAACAGAATCATTTTTGCAGTTTTTTCATCCGTAATTTCAAGAGTGTTTTGCGGAATTTTTGTAAGCTCTGCAGTTTTGTGTTTAAAGCCGGCTTTTTCAAGACCCTCTACAACACTCTGGAAACTGTCAGGTGTAGTAATAACTTTGTATTCGTCATCTTCATCCACAAAATCATCAGCACCGGCATTGATTGCTTCGTTGAACAGCTGTTCATAATCAACTTCATCTTTGTCAAATGTTACAACACCGGCATCTTTGAACATCCAGCCTACGCATCCTGTTTCTCCAAGGTTTCCGTTGAATTTTGTGAAAAAGCTTCTGATATCGCCTGCGGTACGGTTTCTGTTATCGGTCATTGCCTCAACAATTACCGCAACGCCGCCTGCCCCGTATCCTTCGTAGGTGAGTTCTTCATAGTTTTCGCCTGCACCTGCGCCGACACCTTTTTCAATTGCTCTTTTGATATTGTCGTTTGGCAAACCGCCTGCTTTTGCCTTTTCAATAGCAGTTCTCAAACGGAAATTGCCTGCAGGGTCGCCGCCGCCCATTTTTGCTGCTACTATAATTTCTCTTGAATATTTTTGGAAAGCCACGCCTCTTTGTGCATCGACTTTGGCTTTTTTGTGTTTAATTGTTGACCATTTTGAGTGTCCTGACATATATATTTTCCTTTATTAATCTATAACGTTACAGCACCTGAGTTGGCGCTCTGTACAATTTTTGCATATTTTGCAAGATATCCCTTTACTTCTTTAGGTTGTGGCGCAATAAAGTTTTTGCGGCGTTGTTCAAGCTCTTCGTCCGAAACAAGAAGTTCTATACTTCTTTTAGGTATATCTATTTTAATTTTATCACCGTTTTTAATCAAGCCTATAATTCCGCCCATTGCCGCTTCAGGACAAATGTGTCCCACGCACAGACCTCTTGTTCCGCCTGAAAAACGTCCGTCCGTAATCAAAGCAACTTTTGCACCGAGTCCTTTACCTACAAGCATCGAAGTCGGAGCAAGCATCTCTCTCATGCCGGGTCCGCCTTTGGGTCCTTCGTAGCAGATTACTACAACATCACCCTCTTTTATACGGTCTTTGTCTATTGCTTCCATTGTTTCTTCTTCGGAATTAAATACCTTTGCACTGCCTTCAAAAGTTAACGCCGAAGGATCAACGCCGGAAATTTTGATAACAGCGCCGTCTTTTGCCAGATTGCCTTTTAAAATTCCAAGTCCGGGATTTGAGGTAATCGGGTTATCCAGCGTGTGGATAATTGAGTTGTCAGCCCAGGCATGTTTGGCTATTTCGCTGATTTTTAAGCCAGATACGCCTTTTGTGTCTTTAAATTCCGGAGTTTTGCCGTAAAGTGTTTTTAAAACAGCCGGTATGCCGCCTGCATTGTGCAAATCTGTCATAGTCGGAAGTGCGGACGGGTCGAGTTTAATTATTTGAGGAATTTTGTAGCTCAATTCATCAAAATCATCGAGTGTAATTTTAATCCCGCCCGAGTTTGCTATAGCCAGAAGGTGAAGAATTGAGTTTGTGGAACCACCGAGCGCAAGGTCCGTTACAATTGCATTTCTCAAAGAATCACGTGTGATAATGTCTGACGGCTTAATGTCTTTTTTTACAAGTTCAACAACCCTCATGCCGGAGTCAAAAGCAATTTGTTTTTTCTTAGCTGAAACCGCCGATGCCGTTGCGCAAAACGGAAGACTCATTCCCATAACTTCCGTCAGACAAGCCATTGTGTTGGCAGTATAAAGTCCCTGACAGGAACCTGCTGACGGGCAGCACTCTTCTTCCATTTCATGCAGGCGTTCTTCTGTGATTTTGCCTGCAGATAGTTTTCCTATGGCTTCAAAAGAACCTCTTATCATTGTTAAAACTTCATTTTTTGAACAACCGTCCATCATCGGACCTGCCGTTACAACAATACAAGGAATATCAAGTCTTAAAGCGGCAATCAGCATTCCGGGTGTTATTTTGTCGCAGTTTGTAAGAAGAACAAGACCATCCAGCTGATGTGCCTGAGCAACCGTTTCTACACAATCCGCTATCAAATCACGGGACGGCAGCGAGTATTTCATTCCGCAATGTCCCATTGCAATTCCGTCGCATACAGCGGGGACGCCAAATATAAAAGCCTGTCCCCCGCCTGTGTGGATACCTTTTTCTATCTGTCGTTCAAGATCTCTCATTCCGGCATGACCGGGGACCAGATCTGAGAAGGAACTGGCTATGCCGATAAACGGTCTTTTTAATCCTTCTTTAGAAACACCCGCCGCATAGAGCAATGAACGATGAGGTGCTTTGTGTATACCTTTTTTTACGCTGTCACTTCTCATAATTTATTATCCCGCTTTTTTACTGTCCTGCCATATTAGACCGATTATTATAAAAAATTATACTACAAGTTTCCAAATAATGTGATATAATCCAGTAATGAGCTTAAGTGACAAAAATTTTATACAAAAGGCTTTTGACATAACAAAAGAAAATATAATTCTTGCGCAGCCTTTGATTATTTTTATGATTGTGTTGAGCTTTACACTTGCCGGACTAGCAATGCAGGCAAACAGATCTTCTTATATGGTGTTTTCTGTTGCAAATATACTGCTTTGTACAGCCTTTTTTGCCGGCTGGTGCTATATGATAAAGCAGGGAATATATCTGGATAAACGAGTTCAAAACGGTGAATATAAAAAATCAGAAGAAAGAGCGGCTGCTTCAATGGCACTGGGAAAAGAATTTTTTCCGGGAGTAGGAGAATATTTTCTTCCCATTACATTAACTGCAGCAGTATATTCAATTGTTTTTTTCTCAGCGGCTTTTTTATTTTACAAACTGGGGCTAAATATCCTTCCTCATCCGCATCTTGATTTGAACAAACTGTATGCGGTGATGAATTCTTCTCCTGTGGAAATGCAAAAGTTTGTATACAGTTTGAGCTATGAGCAGCTCAGAGCAATAAATCTCTGGGTGCTATATGCTTTCAGTGTTTTTTGTGCATTGACGTTTGTGACAATGTTCTGGATACCGGCAGTGTTTGATACAAATCCGGACAAGAAAGAATTCTTTTTGTGGTCGCCTTTTTTGTCCTTCAAAAGAAATGTTGTTTTTCTTTTAAAAAATTTCTTCGGTTCTGCAGGAATTCTTGTCTTTTTGTTTGTTCTGAACATTATATTGTCTTTGTTCAGTATTATTTTTAATCTAAATATTATTCTTTCCATTGTAGGATTGATTATCTCTTTTTATTTTATGACGTACGCAATAGTTTTGATATTCTTGTACTATGAAGAACGAAAATAAAAAGAAGGTAATAGCGCTGACCGGTCCCACTGCATCTGGCAAGACTGCCCTGGCGGTTGAAATTGCAAAATTTCTTGATACAGAGATAATATCTGCTGATTCAAGACAGATATTCAAAGAGTTTGATATTGCTACGGCAAAACCATCCGTAAACGAAATGCAGGGTATAAAACACCATCTCATTGATGTTGTAAATCCGGATGAAGAGTTTACTGTGGCTGATTTTGCAGACAGAGCCTCAAAAATCATGGAAAATCTGTTTGAACGGGGAAAAACTCCGGTTGTTGCCGGAGGAACCGGTCTGTATTTTCGCATATTGCTTGAAAATTATGACATGCCCCGTGTTGCTCCCGACAAAGAACTGAGGGAAGAACTCAAAAACATTGAAAAAGCCAAAGGTACAGAAGCCCTTTACAATATGCTCAAAAAGCTTGATCCTGTATTGGCTGAGAAAATGCATCCGAACAACACTGTAAAAATAATCAGAGCCATTGAGGTATGCAAAACTTTGAATATTCCTATGTCTCAGGCACAAAAGAAAAAGCCGCCTTTGTATGATATAAAATGGTTCGGACTGGGACATTTAAACGGACCGGACAGGCAATTTCTCTACGACAGAATAGACAAACGTGTTGATATTATGCTTGAAAAAGGTCTGGAAGCTGAAGCAAGATATTTGTATGAAAAATACGGTAAAATTTCCAGCCTGATGAACACGATAGGTTATCAGGAGTTTGTTGAATACTTTGACGGTAATTTGACATATGATACGGCTGTTGAAAAGATAAAACAGAATACCCGCAGGTATGCCAAAAGGCAGTTGACATGGTTCAGACAGAATTCTGAAATTCAATGGCTGGATATCAAGGGTTGTTCGGTGCAGGATATTTTTGATAAAATCAAATCAAATGCTTTGCAAAACTTTTAAATTGTGAAACAATAGGATAAAAAAGTTGTTTTCTCATCATTTATTATGAAAGGATAAAATTTTGTTTGAACGTTTTACCGAAAAGGCAATAAATATAATTTCTCTGGCTCAAAAAGAAGCTGCGGACTCATTGACGTACAAAATTTATCCGGAACATATTCTGCTCGGTATTCTTGAAACAAAAACAAATATTTGTTCAAGGCTGCTTGTATATGCAGGCATGAATACAGAAGCATTCAGAGAGTATGTCTATAACAAATACAAAGATGTACAGCACAAATTTAAACACACTAATATTGCATTCAGCGAGTATTCACAAAAGATTATCAAACTTGCATCAGAGCTTGCAAAAAAAAGAACGGGTTCTTATATTATGCCGGAACATATTCTTCTGGCGCTTATTCTTGTCAGCGAAAAAGCAGAACCGTCTGTCAGAAAAGACTTTGAAAAATGCGGAGTAGATACTGAAAAGATTAAACAAACTCTTCTCAAACTTGTTGAAAAGAAAAACAAACGGGGAGATTTCCATCCGGAACTCGTTAAAAAAACGGACAAAAGCGAGTATTCTACCGTTCAATCTATTTTTAAAGAAGGTGAAGCAAAGGATATACTCGATAGAGCCGTTGCAAAACTGACTGCTTCTCATTATGAAATTTTGGGAACGGAACAAATTGTTCAATCAGTGCTGGAAGATACAGACTCCGATATAACAAAGCTTTTGAATGAGTCCGGTATAAATCTTGACAGTTACTGCTCGAAACTAAAAGAGGTTTCATCCCGTCAGGCAGAGTTTGAAGAAAAGCAGATTATTTTTACACCAAATGCTTTTAAAACAATGCTGCTGGCTTTTGAAACAGCAAAAGAGCTCGGTTCGGCAAGTGTGAAGCCGGAGCATATTATCCTCGGATTGCTGAAAGCAAAAAGCGGCATAGCATACAATATTTTTAAAGAACTAAATGTTGAAGACAATAAACTGGCGGAAAAAATTATTAAACCGATAGAAAAACAAATGCCGGAAACTCTTACAATACTCAGACTTGCAAAAATAGAAGCCCAGTCAATGAACAGAAATATTGTGGGCAGTGAATTTATTTTGCTCGGTATAATCGGAGAAGGTGCCGGTATTGGTGCGAGAGTTCTTGCTCAGCTCGGAATTACAACAAAAGATGCCCGTATTGAGGTAGAAAGAGTTCTGGGGTACGGAAATTCTTATACTTTTGGCGAAGTGGTTTTCTCAGACAGGGCAAAAAAGATACTTGAAATAGCATGGGAAAAAGCGAAAAAACACAAGAATACAAAAATTGCCTCTGAAAATCTGCTCTGGGCAATAACACAAACTCCCGATTCCGTTGCAATGCAGGTACTGTCAAATCTGGGTGTTGATGTTCTTGAAATAAATCAGGGAATAATAAAGGCTCTTGAAGAATACAAAAATTCTGAAGAATAAAAAGCTTTGTAATTCTGTTATTTTGTACTGATATAAAACAAAATTGCTCCTGCAATACTGAGGTTTAAAGATTCCGTATTTTTTGATATAGGTATTGTTGTTTTTATATCAGATAGTTCTATTGCTTCTTGGCTTAAACCGTCAGCTTCCGATCCCAGCATAATAACAAAAGGCTTTTTGTAGTCAATTGTTTCGGGATTAACAACATTGCTGCAGTTTACCACTGTGGCAATGAAATTGTGCTGAGGGTACAGGGATTTTATTTCTTTCAAATTTGATTTAACAATCGGCAATTTGAACAGCCCGCCGACTGTAGAGCGTACAACTTTCGGGTTATATATATCAATTGTATCTGCGCACAGGACTATTGCTTCTATAGAAAATGCGGCAGCGGAACGAATGAGTGTTCCTAGGTTTCCTGCATCTTTAATGTTTTCAATCAGTGCAATTCTTTTTTTGTTTTTTATATTTTTAATATCTGTTTTTAGCTGTTTTGCTACGGCAACGGCTTCTGGTTTGCTGTCCGTTGTGGAAATTTTTTCCATAACGGCATCTGTTACAACTATCAACTTGTCAGAAACAAACTCAAACTTTTGAATATTTGTTTTTGTGACAAATACGGTTTCAATTTCTGCTTTTTCCTGATAAGCCTCAAAAATAGGTTTGTAACCCTCTATCAAAAACAGACCGGTTTCATTTCTGTATTTTTTTTGATGAAGTTTAACCGTATCTTTTATTTTGCTGTTAGATACACTTGTTATTTCCTGCATTGTTTTCCCGCTTTTTTCTGCCATTCTTCCAGCCAGATTTTTTCCTGTTTGTTTAACAGAGTATAGTCTATTGCTTCTTCCTGAAAAGGTACACAAGACAATGATTCAATTTTTAATACGCCGTTTTTCTTTGTCAGGTATACGGAATTTTCCAATCTTACCCCGCCAAATCCTGTTTTGTACAGTCCGGGTTCAATTGTAAATACCATGTTTTCTTTCAATACCCGCCTGCCTGCTTTTGAGCATGAAATAGTCGGAGGGTTTTCATGGACATTTATTCCGACCCCGTGACCCAGACCATGGTTAAAATTGAAATCTTTTAGTCCCGATTTTTTGTGAATATTTCTCGCTGTTCTGTCAAGAGTATAACCTGTAGTTCTTGAAGTAACTTTGTAGTTGTATACGTTTAAAAACATTTTCAAAACAGTGGTATAAACTTTTTTTTGCAATCCGGATGCATTGCCTTTTACAAAAGTTCTTGTGATATCTGTTGAATACCCTCCCTCAAAATGCCCGCCGCAATCAAGAAGCACAAAGTCTCCGTCTTTTACTTTCACATTTTTGTCGGGATGAGAATAGTGGATGACAGAGGAGTTTGCTCCTGCTGCGAGTATTGTTTTAAAACTCAGCTGTTTTGCACCTTGTGCAAGATATTCCTTTTCTACAAAATCAGAGATATCAAATTCGGACAAGTTGTTTTTTGTTTTCAAAAGTTCAAAAGTTTTGTTTACAACAATATCCGTTCTTTTGTAATTTTTTTTGAAATGCTCTATTTCCGCATCATTTTTTATTGCTTTCATTTCTTTTATGTAATCTTTGGGAGACTCTTTAGCTTTGTTTTTTATTAAAGAGTAATCATAGTAATTGATTGCGGAAGGATTGAAGATTACACATCCTGATTTTTCAAAAGCTTTGTCAAAGTCTTTTAGCGGGCGTATCCAGAAATGCTCGCCTATTTTGCCTTCGATTTTTTCATCAGTGTAAATGCAAGCCGCCATTTTGCACAAAACCATTTTTGCTTTAAATGTTGAAGAAAAAGGTGTCTTGTACTGTCTCAGGTTTGTCAGATAGGCAATATTTTCCAGATTTGTTTCAAGGTAAAGCTCATCTTTTTTAATTTTTCTTGCAAGTTTTTTAAACTTTTCATCAGCGCTCAAACCCGAGATTGAAATATCGATGTGTTCTAACGGTTTATCGTTGTTTGCGGATTTTAGTTCAACAATTTTTGA
>CALVEJ010000005.1 GCA_944326535.1 Candidatus Gastranaerophilales bacterium
TTTCAGAATACTCGAAATCCGCAAACGCAGATCACGAGCGAAAAGCCACTAAAAAAGAGCCTTTTCGGCTCTCTTTTAGAAATGGTGGGCGTTGAGAGGCTCGAACTCCCGACATCTTCCTTGTAAGGGAAGCGCTCTACCAACTGAGCTAAACGCCCGCACCATATATTCGATTTTCATGCGCTTCCCTTGGGAAGCTTTATTTTAAAGTACGTGAGGTAAACCTCACTGGGCAACTGAGCTAAACGCCCGCACCATATATTCGATTTTCATGCGCTCCTGAAAGAAAAGTTGCGCTGAAAGCGTATAACTATATTACTAAATAAATATTCTCTGTCAATAATATTTTTATTTTTTTGAAAATATAGCCAGTATTTTATCCAAAAGTCCTTCTTCATCGGAAACTTCACCTGTTGTCAGCATGTTCAGCTGCTTTTTGGCTTCTTCTTTTTCATCAGAGTTTGGTGCAACTTTCAAATATTTTTCATAATAATCTATTGCATCATCAATTTTTCTATTCTTTTGAGAGTGTTTTGCCAGTTTTAGCAGTGTTTCATAGTCCCGTTCATTTGTATCTGCAAGTTGATATAGATAGTCCATGACTTTGTCTTCATAACCCTGCTCTTCATAGAATTTTATGAGTCTTTTCAATGTGGCAGTATCATTTGTATCTATCTGTACAAGTTTTTCGCAAAATTCCGCACAGGCGAATTTGTCGTCTATTGCTGAATATAGATTTATAAGTTCTTTTATTATTCCCGTATCCTTTTGATTTTCATTGAATGCGTTCAGGTATTCATCCAGAGCAAGCTCCATATTGTTCTTTTTAATATAATACTTACCCCAGTTGTAGTGAGCGTTGAACTCATCACCCTTCTGCTCATAAACAAGCGCTCTCATCTGACTGGATAATGGACTGTCAGGATTTGCTTTTTCATATATATCTATGTATGAAAGTGTTTTTTCGTTGTCATTGAGATTGTAATAATATTCTGCCATTAGAGCCGCATATTGCGGTTCTTTTTTCTGCTTTTCAGAAAGTTTATTCAGCATTTCAAATGCCTGCTCATTTTTTTCCTGCATAAGCAGAGATTTTATTTTGTCAAAATCGTTTATTGCATATTTTTCTGCTTTCTCGTAGTCTCCTGTTGCTAGATAAATTTTACACAAAAATTCTTTTATATTATCGCTGTCAGGGTATCTCTCTATTGCCTGATGCAATATGTTCAGTGCTGCGGATTTATCTTCTTCATAGTATAGATTTGCAAGTGATAGGTAGACTGCTTCATTTGGATCATGGTCAAGAATTTTTAAATATTCGTCAATTGCTTGAAGAGGCTTTCCTATGATCTTGTATGTTTGTGCAAGCAGGTATCTCGCATTTATTATCTCTTTTTCTTCGGATGTATTGTTTATAGCCTTTTTGTAGTCGTCAGTTGCCTGCGGTAGTCGACCTTCAATTGTTTTTAATTTTGCACGAGTCATGTAATATTCATATTTGTTTTCATGAAAGTAAAGATCAAGCAGCTGGGAATAAGAAACAGGATCTTCCGGTTTTATTTGCATATACAAATTCCAGTAATTTACAGCATCGTTGTGATATTGGAGCATTTGTGCACAGGCTGCCAGCTTTTGAATTACTTCGGTATCTGTTTTGTCAAGTTCGTGAGCGTATTTATAGCATTCATATGCCTGTTCGAATTTATCTTCATCCTCAAACTGTTGTGCTTTTGTTAATGCTTGAGCAATTGTCCTGTTTGTCATTTTGTCTCCCCTGATAGCTGTATTATTGTTTGATTATACAAAACTCAATGTTCTTAAACAAGTCTTGAAGGATAATGCTTAAGATTATAATTTTTTAATTCGGTTGATGGTAATATATTTGTATGGAAAAAAAGTTTGAAATAGTTTCAAAATACAAACCGGCAGGTGACCAGCCAAAAGCAATCAAAGCTCTTGTTGAAGGGATTGAACTTGGCTGTGATGCACAGACTCTGCTTGGAATTACCGGATCAGGCAAGACTTTTACTATTGCCAATGTAATCGAAAAAATCCAAAAGCCTACTCTTGTTATTGCCCATAACAAAACACTTGCTGCCCAGTTGTATAATGAATTTAAAGAACTGTTTCCAAACAATGCTGTTGAGTATTTTATAAGTTACTATGATTACTATCAGCCTGAGGCTTATATCCCGAGAACTGATACGTTTATTGAAAAATCCGCAACTATAAATGAAGAAATTGACAGATTACGCCACAATACAACAAGAAGTTTGTATACAAGAAACGACGTAATTGTTGTTGCTTCAGTGAGTTGTATTTACGGTCTTGGCTCTCCTGAAAGTTATTATAAAGGATCTGTTACTCTAAAGGTCGGTCAGCAAATGGACAGAGATGACCTGTTGAGGCATCTTGTAGCTGCACAATATACAAGAAACGATTTAGAGCTTGACAGATCTAATTTCAGAGCAAGAGGTGATTTTGTTGAAGTAATGCCTTCTTATGAAAAGGTAATCACTAGAGTAAGCTTTTTTGGTGATGAGATTGAAAAGATTACCAAAATAGATAATCTTACGGGCGAGGTTCTGGAAACACCGGATTCTACCGTTTTATTCCCGGCTGTCCACTATCTGTCAGATGATGATGATAAAGAAGAAACTATTCGTTTGATACGGGAAGAGCTTAAACAAAGACTGAATGAACTATATGCCCAAAATAAACTGGTAGAAGCCCAGCGGCTTGAACAGCGTGTAAAATATGATATTGAGATGATAAAAGAAATGGGCTATTGTTCTGGTATTGAAAATTATTCAAGAATAATAGAACGCAGAGCGTCCGGCACTCCTCCGAAAACACTTATTGATTATTTTAAAGGCGATTTTTTGCTGGTTATAGATGAGTCGCATGTTACTATACCTCAGTTAAAGGGGATGTATAGAGGCGATGCTGCCAGAAAAGATGTTTTGATAGATTATGGGTTTAGACTTCCTTGTGCAAAAGATAACAGACCGCTTACTGATAAAGAATTCTGGGAGCGGGTTCATCAAAAAATATTTATTTCCGCAACGCCTGCTGCTTTTGAGCGCAGTATTTCGGATCAAATGGTAGAGCAGATTATCAGACCTACAGGGCTTGTTGATCCTGAGATAATTGTGCGTCCTACCCAAAATCAGGTTGACGATTTGATAGAGGAAATACAAAAAATAACGGACAAAAATGAACGTGTTTTGATTACTACTCTGACAAAGCGTATGGCAGAAGATTTGACTGAGTATATGAATCAACTGGGAATTAAAGTCAGATATCTGCACAGCGAAATTCAATCTCTTGAACGTGTTGAAATATTGAGAGATTTGAGGCTTGGTACATTTGATGTGCTTGTAGGTGTAAACTTGTTGAGAGAAGGACTGGATATTCCTGAAGTGTCACTAGTTGCAATAATGGATGCTGATAAAGAGGGATTTTTGCGTTCGGAAACAAGTCTTATACAAACTATCGGACGTGCTGCGAGAAATGCATGCGGCAAGGTAATAATGTATGCTGATAAAATGACTGAGAGTATGGAAAATGCTATTTCTGAGACAATAAGAAGACGCAATATTCAAATGGCATACAATAAGGAGCATGGTATTATTCCAAAGACAATTAAAAAACCGATTGAAAACAACTTGCTTCAACTTGTATCGAGCTACAGAAATCTTGAAGATATTGTTGCTGAAGAAATGGTTGAGATGAATTTGAGCGTTTCAGATATTCCGAAACTTATTCAAAAGCTGGAAAAAGATATGCATTCGGCTGCGAAAGTTTTGGATTTTGAACGTGCGGCAGAAATTCGTGATCAGTTGAAAAAACTTAGAGAAATGTCAAAGCAAAAAAATTAGATTAGTAATAGTTGTTTTTACTTTCTATATCAAAATACAATTGCCCCCAGTAATCTGCAAGAAATGCAATGTTCATAGTAAAAAAGAATACAGCAACATACTGAAAAATCGGACCGAATTTGAAAAAGGTATAAATGAGATATAGCGTTGGTGCTGATGTGAATAGAGAAATAATCAATATTAGCAAAATACAGACTATTGTATATACAAGAACATCAGCAAGACCCTGTGTTATTTTTCCAACATCAAATCCGTCTTTTAGTTGATATTTTTCTGCATAGTTTATCAATGCCGTAATTAATATACAAAATATAAAGAATCTTATCATCCATAAAGCGATTTGCTGAGGCAGCCCTTCAAAGTTGAACAATCCGATAACGAAATTAACGACAAAATATCCGATAAGTGCAAGAGGTATAGCAATAACAGATGATTGTGTTGCTGTATTAAAAAAATGCAGCGGATCTATTTTGGGAAGTGTTTCCAGTCTCTGATTTATGCGATTGCTTATTATTATTGTTGAAAAGCCTAAATAAAAATATATAATCACCAGCCAGAGCAGGAAGTTTAAAACACTAAATTCCGTAGCTGTTATCGTTAAACTGAATAGCGCATATATCCCATAACTTAGCACTCCCAGTTTAAGTAATGAGTAATTGTCCGTATATACTGATCTGATAGAATCAATTATTGATGCCATTCAATTTCCCTTTGAAAGCTATTATAATATTTATATGCTGAATACACAACTACAGCAGATATTTGATTTTGTTGTAGTGGCAGACTTTCGTCTTTTTGGATTTTTAGATTTTATGCATATAGACCATGTGGTCTATAAATATTAACCCAAGGGTTTATGGAAATATAAATATAAAAACCATAATATATATTATGAGGAGAGAAGAGTATGTTAAATAGACTTTCGGGTCAGGATTTAATTAACAAAAATCTAGTTCAAAGCGGTGAAATTGAAAAAACAGTTTTGGGTAGGGGAAATCCGTATTCAAATATTGACAAAAATCTCCTTGTTGACGAAACTGATATATCAAATGAAGCATTGAACCTTTATCAAAGAGATTTGGATATAAGAAAATTTACTTCATTAGCCTTATCTGATCCGGCAAATAATGACTGTAATCTCTTAGTTATGGAAAATGTATTTAATGCACAGGATGATGTATTTGATAACAAGGTTATCGAAGGTATTTTTAGTAATAAAACATTCTTAAAAGATTTGTTCGGTTAATATTAGATTATGGAAGAAACTTCTATAGAAAACACGTCGGGATTGTCAGGTGTCAATTTTGATAAAAACAAAGGGCACTCAGATAAATTGACAAGACTTTATGAATTGTATGAATCAGGCAGATATAATGATGTTGTTTCCTCAATGCAGACTGATACGCTTGTTTCTTCTACTTCTTACGGTCAGCTTTTGTTAGGTAATACATATAATCAGCTTGGTAAAAAAGATGAAGCTCTGAATTACTGGAAAAAGGCTATTGAGATTTCTCCTCTTGAATATTCTGCCTATATTAATATTGGAAATTATTATTATTCTTCGGGAAATCTAAATGAGGCTGTACTTAATTGGCAGATAGCAACGACTATTATGCCCGAAAATCCGACTGTAAATTTAAATCTTGCGCTTGTTTATGACAAAAAGGGGAACCGTATAAAATCCACAAAATATTTTGAAAAATATCTAAAGTATGAGACTAAAGTGACTTCTCATGAATATGTAATGATTAAACATAGATTTGCTAACTTGACAGCAAAAGTTGATTTTTATGCAAAGAAGGTGGAAGAATACAAACTTCAACATGATTTGCAGACGATTGCTACTCTCTATTTAAAAATGATAGCTACATATGCAAATTTGCCTTCTATATATGCAAATATTGCGGAGATATTTTCGTTTGACAAGAATTATGAAAAAGCCTATGAGTTCTATCAAATAGTTTATTTGAATTTTTCTTATTCAGTTAAAGTTTTATTGGAGCTTGCAAACCTTGCTTATATATTGGGCAAAAAATCATATTCCTATGCTTATTACAAAAGAGCTCAGGAGTATTTACCAGAGGGAACATCTTATTATACAAAAGTAAAATTGCAATTAAATACACTTTCTTCTGTTTTGAATGATCCTGAACTAATAGAAACTCATCTTCAAAAAGCCAGAGAGGCTGAGGCAAACAATGAATATGAAGTAGCTATAGATGAATATGAAAACTATATGATTTTGTCCGAGTCTGACAATGAAGAGATACAGCAGCGAGTGGACAAGTACAAACTATTTGTAAATCCCGAACCGTTTGTAGTAAATGTTTTGTACAGCCAAATTCCTGATTTGATGAACAAAAAAAAGCTCAGTGCTTGTGTTGACGTTTGTGATAGAATTATGAAGCTTGCTAATGACCATTCAAAAGAAGTCATTTATGCAATGAAATGTAAGGCGGAATGCAAGCGTATTATTATTGCCAGGGAACAATTTGGTGTTTAAAAAACTGAAAAAATTTTTTTATAAAAATATATTAAAACGCACTTATTATCGTTCGGGACACTGTATAGGCTGCGGGGAGTGCTGTAGGCAGATATATGTCAGGCATGTAAAAAATGTTGTTCAATCAGAAGAGGAGTTTCAAAAATTACAGCTTCTACATCCTTTTTATACTTATTTAAAAGTAATAGGCAAAGATGACATAGGACTAATTTTTGAGTGCCAGAAACTTGATAAAGAAACGAATAAATGTACAATTCACAAAAAAAGACCGGGAATATGCCGCAGGTATCCTGTTGAGGCAATATTTATGATGGGCGGAGAACTCGGTAAAAAATGCGGTTACAAATTTACACCAATCGAGTCATTTGATGAGGTTTTAGACAATTTGAGCAAATGATTTGTTGATTTTTTGCAGTATTTGATGCTGTTTTGTGTTGTGTACCCGCACAATATCAATTTTTTTGTCTGTAAGTATTTGGGATAGCAACAGAGTTCCTATATCAAGATTTTGATTATCGTTAGATTGTATTGTCTCGGATATAAAATGCTTCCTTGAATGTCCTACAAGTATAGGACATTGCAAAGATTTTAATTCTTCAATCCTTTTTATTATTTCAAAATTTTGTTCGGTGCTTTTACCAAAACCAATACCGGGATCGATTATTATCTTGTTTTGTTCTATACCGTTTTCAGTTAATAAATTGATTTTTTTGTAAAAATAATCAAAAATTTCATCAACAACATCCGTATATGTTGTGTCATTTTGCATTATATCCGGTGTGCCTTTTGAATGATTTAGTATTATTGCTGCATTTGTTTCTTTTAAGATATTTAGCATATTTTCATCCCAGTCAAGTGCTGAGACATCGTTTACTATATCGGCACCGGCAATCATAGCTGCTTTTGCTGTTGATGCATTTCTTGTGTCAATACTGATTATTGTATTTTTATCAAATTCTCTGATTTTTTCTATAACGGGTATAACTCTTTTCTGCTCTTCTTCGGGAGATGTTTTTTGCGAAAAAGGTCTTGTTGACTCGCCGCCTATATCTATAAAGTCCGCACCGTCTTGTATCATCGATTTGTAATGTTCAATCGCATTTCTCTCATCAAGGTACTTTCCGCCGTCAGAAAAAGAATCAGGGGTTATGTTTAGTATTCCCATAATATAGGTCTTTTTCCCCCACTCTATTTCTATATCTCTGATAAAAAGAGATTTTGGCTGCGATGTTACCAAAGCTTTGATTTGCTCTGCAAGAAGCCCTAGTTTAAAGGGCTGATATTTTAGCTTTTCTGTAATCTTTAAAAGCTGCGATACAGAACCGCTCAAGATACAGTCTGATATCTCTGCTTTTCCTGTAATTACCTCTTTATGGACTGCACAGTCTGTTCCTGTTGTAAGGGCAGTTTGCTTGATTATATTTGCCTGTGCACAGTTGATATTGCAGATTTTTATTGTTTTAAATTGATGTTTTGTTACGCCTTGTTTTATAAATGTTTTGTCAAAACCGATTTTTCTCAGTTCTGTTTCAGAGCAACCTATTAATTTTATTTTAAATTTATTATCCATATTCTATAAATTAGCATAAAAAAAGACCTCTTCAAAAGAGGTCTTTTTTGTTTTTAAATTCTTATTACATTGCATCGAGAACTGCTGCTGCAAGGTTTGTGATAGCTTCTTGTTCTCTTTTGTTCTTGCCGAGTTCAAGTATATCTGATTTTCCGTTTCCGTTTTTGTCAACGGCAAGACCGGCAGCTGTACTTGTGAAACCTACTACACTGGCTGCTGTATCAACAATTCCTTCTGTAAGTTTTGCACCTATTTTTTCAGCATATGCTGTTGTGCCTTTTTTGCCTTTGATACCTTTTTTGGCGAATTTGTTGATAGCTTCCATTGTTGTATTCAAACCGTTGTATACATGTTTTTTGAAGCCTGCTGTTTGCGCAGTCGCTTTTTCTGCTATGGAACCGGCTGATTTTGTGAATTTTTCGCCAAACTTCTGGAATAAAGATGTTGCAAATTTTTTGTTTTTAGCGAGGCTAAATACTTTGTTTGCTGAACCTTTTGCAAGAAGAGTACCTGTTGCCAGTGTAAACAAAGACAGTACAAAAGTTTTCAACGGTCCTTGAATTTTGCTGTCAGGGTTTACTTCGATATTTTCTACGATATCTTTTAGTCTGCCCAAATTATCTTCGTCAACATGTCTGAAACCGTCAGTATCTTGAATTAAGCTGCTGAGGTCATTCATTGTATCAACAGATATTGCGCTTTTGAATGATGGTTTAATTGGTGAACAATTTACAGATGATGTAGCTTGTATCATTACGTCACACTCCGAGACATTTCCTACTTACATATATGTTAACAAAAGAAAATATAATTTATTGCTAAAATTTTTTCATTTTATTAAAAAATTGTAACAAACGTCATGTTTTGAATTAATTATACTACTTTTTGAGATAAAAAAAAAGCTGCGTTGCAGCTTATACTTCATAATCTTGGGAGGAGATTTGGGGATTTGTTACATGTATATTAATTCATTATTATCAAAATGTTTACCTTTTTATTTATAAATTTAATAAAAATTTACAATCCCTTTAAAAGCATGTATGTTTCGTGATATAGCCTATTGTTTTTTCTTTTTAGGCATGGGGGTGTCATTTTTTGTTTTTGATGTGCCCTGAATACGTTTTACTGAAATTACTTCCGGAATAGACTGGAGTTTTGAAATAACGGTTTTGAGTCTGTTTACGTTGTCAACTTCAATCCCCATTTCGATTATGCCTATTTTCTTTGCCGGATTTGATTTTATATTTGCATATGCAATATTTGTATTGCATTCGGTGAGTTCTATCATTACATCTTTTAAAATACCCAGTTTGTCCTGAACATCTATACGTATTGATGCAATATAAGTTTTGTTGAGCCCTTTATCCGCCCATTTTATGTCAATAAGTCTTTCTACCGGAACATTGTCCAGAGATGCGCAGTCTACTCTGTGGATAGAAACACCTTTGCTTCTGGTTACAACTCCGACAATAGGCTCACCCGGCACCGGAGTGCAGCATTTCGCAAAATAATAGAGCATGCCTTCAAGACCAACTATATCGTTTTTAGATTTTTTTGTTCTTGTGTGTGAAATGATAGGCTGATCATCATCTGTAGGCTTTTTTATACGATTTGTAATTTTGTTTACGGTGGTTTCTCCGTAGCCGAGAGCTGCAAGCAAGTCATCTACACAAGAATAGTTCATTGCCTCTGCAATATGTTTGAGTTCCTGACTCTTGGTAATTTCATCATACTTAGCTTTCCCGATCTCAGCCTCAAGCATATTGCGGCCGATAGAAACGTGCTCTTCTCTTTTGTTTTTCTTGTACCATTGTTTTATTTTTGTTTGTGCAAGTTTTGTGACAACAAAATTCAGCCAGTCCAATCTTGGTGCCGGAGTTTTGGATGTCATAATTTCAACAATATCGCCATTGTGCAGTTTGGTATTTAACGGGCATATTCTTCCGTTTACGAGAGCACCGGTAATCCTGAAGCCCACGTCGGTATGAATTCTGAATGCAAAATCCACCGGCGTTGCATCTTTGGGTAGGTCAATAACATCACCCATCGGTGTAAATGCAAATACCTGATCTGAAAACAAATCCAGTTTTACGCTTTCTACATATTCGCTTGCAGAGGAAACATCTTTTTCCATTTCCGCAAGTTTTCTCATCCATGAAAATTGAATATCTGTGTCGGCATTTGCTTTTTGTGAACCTTTTTCTTTGTACTTCCAGTGCGCAGCAACACCATATTCCGCAACCTGATGCATTTCGTGTGTTCTGATTTGTACCTCTATAGGTTTTGACTTCGGTCCTAGTACGGATGTGTGAAGTGAACGGTACATATTGCTTTTGGGCATAGCAATGTAGTCTTTGAACCTGCCCGGAATAGGCTTAAACTGAGAGTGTATGATACCGAGTACTTCGTAACATTCATTGATAGTATCAACGATTACTCTCACGGCTGAGATATCATAAAGTTCATGGAATGCTACATTCTGTCGTTTCATCTTGGCATATATAGAATAGTAGTGTTTTGAACGTCCTGATATAGTTGCTTTGATTTTGTGCTGTTTTAGCAGCTGTTCAATTTTTTTTATGATTACCTGAATAGTTGCATCTCTCTCTGCTTTTTTCAAAGCAACAAGTTGTGCGATTTCAAAGTATTTTTCAGGATTAAGGTACCTTAATGACAGATCTTCCAATTCGGCTTTTATTTTACCGATACCCAGTCTGTTGGCAAGCGGTGCAAAAATATCCAGAGTTTCCTGTGCTATTTTTTGTTGTTTTGCTGCTGCCATATAGTTGAGAGTTCTCATATTATGCAGTCTGTCAGCGAGTTTTAGAAAAATTACTCTGACATCGTTTGCCATAGCAATAAACATTCGCCGGAAGTTTTCTGCCTGTCTCTCTTCTTTTGATTTGAACTGATATTTTCCAAGTTTTGTTACACCCTGGACAAGATTTAGGACATCATCACCAAATTTTTCTTTTATTGTTTCCGGTGCCGTTCCCGTATCTTCAATTATGTCATGCAGAAGTGCGGCAATGATAGTATGTTTGTCCATCATTAAATCAGTCAAAATTTTTGCAACTTCAACAGGGTGAATAATATATGGTTCTTCGCTTATTCGATACTGTCCCGCATGAAGTTTTGCTGCAAATATAAACGCATCTTCTATTTCTTTTATGTCTTTTTCAGGACGATGCTGTGCAACAAGCATTTCCTTAAGCGGTTCAAATATGCTAAAATCCAGCTGAGGTTCCGTTTCTTCAGCGGAATAAACAGCTTCTGGCTCAGTAGTATTTTGAGCAGTTATATTGTTTTGATTTTCTATGGGCTTTTCGTCCGGATTGTTGTCTGTCATAGTTTATTATTGTACACTTTTAAGTGTTACTTAACAAGAGGTTCTGGGCTGTTTGTATGACAGAAGGATTTTTTAGACAAGAAAATGACGGCTTACTCATAAAAATAAAAGCTGTTCCAAATTCTTCAAAAAACGAGATATGCGGTATTTTAGATAATGCTTTAAAGGTAAAGATTAAAGCTCCTGCTGTAGAAAACAAAGCAAATGAAGAGCTTGTGAAGTTTTTTTCAAAACTCTTAAAACTGCCGAAAAGCGCTATAATTTTAAAGACAGGCGGAACATCAAAGTTAAAAACTCTTTATATACACAATTGTACTATTGATAAAATTAAAGATGTTTGTGCTAATATAGATTTATAATAAAGACAAAGGGAAAAATATGATTACAACAATATTCTGGGTAGTACAAATAATTTCATCATTGCTGTTGATACTTCTTGTTATGATCCATTCACCAAAAGGCGACGGCATAGCGGGTATTGGCGGTGCTTCTCATGTATTTGCTTCACAAAAAAATGCAGAATCGGGATTAAACAAACTCACGATGTGGGTGGCAATTGTATTTTTTGTATCCACGTTTATTGCAGGATTTAACATTTTTGGTTAATAATTTACAGGTTGATATATACAAAAAAAGAGCTCATTAGGCTCTTTTTTTATATATTAACCAATCTTTCCAGCTTTCTGGCAAATCTGACTATTGGTTTTTCTTCTTGCCAGCTTATCGAGTCAACAAGAATTGTCTTGCATCCTAGCAGTTTTCCGAACAGTATGTCTGTAAGAGGTCTGTCTCCCACCATTACCATTTCTTCAGGTTTGATGTTGTGTTCTTTTAAAAATTCTTTTGATACTGAAGTAGAGGGCTTTTTGGCAGGTGCTATTACCGGAAAATCTATCTGATTTGCTGCTTTTGATATGTATTCAATGTTATGATTGTTTGAAATTATTAAAAGTGTAAAATCATTTTTTAAATTTTCAAAAAGTGATAAAGTTTCTTTTGAAAATTCGCCTGATTTTGATTTCATTACAGTGCTGTCTAAATCGAAAGCAATGACTTTAATGCCTGTTTCTTTCAGTTTGTTGTAGTCTATTTCGTATACTGTTTTGGCTTCGTAATCTGCTTTGAGTATCATAAAAACCCCTATCTAACATTTTTTATACCAATTGTACGGGCAAGAGCGTATTTGTATTTTTCAGGCTCAGTGCTCAATTCTACCCATATTTCATCATTTGTGTTTCCGACATCTTTTGTTTCAAAATCTTTGTCATATATTTTTTTTATGGTTGTTTCAAAACATTCTGACGGTGTTATTATTTCTATATTGTCGTTTAAGAGTACTTTGTTTTTTATTTTAACTTTGTATATGTTTGCACCGTTTTTCTCTGCTTTGTCCCAGAATTCAAATAAAAAGTCTGAGCCTGCAAGTCCTTTAGATACGTCGTAGCTGTATCCTTCATGGTCTTGTTCATCCAGATAAAATCCTGTTGTATAACCTCTGTTTCCGATTTTTAAAAGCTGGTCGAACATTTCTTTTTCGTCAATTTTTTCGCCGTTGTAATATGAATCAATTGCTTTTCTGTATGCTTTTGCAACAGCTGAGACGTAGTAAAGGCTTTTTGTTCTTCCTTCGATTTTTAGAGAGTCCACACCTGCTTCTATAAGTCTCGGGATATAATTTATCAGTGCCAAATCTTTTGTGCTGAGGATATGCGTTCCTCTGGCTGTTTCTTCTATTTCATAGTATTCCCCTGGGCGGGTTTCTTCAAGCAGCTTGTATTTCCATCTGCAAGGCTGTGAACATCCGCCGTGGTTTGCTTTTCTTTCACCGTGAGTCATATAGTCGCTCAAAAGGCATCTGCCCGAAAGAGATACACACTGAGCGCCGTGAACAAAGACTTCAAGTTCAATATCCGGTACATTTTGTCTTATTTGTGAAATTTGAGTAATAGAAAGTTCTCTTGCCAGTATAACTCTTGATGCACCAAAATCCCTCCAGAATTTTACGGCTTCTGAATTAAGAGTATTTGTTTGAGTGCTTATATGAATATCAATATTCGGAAGTTCTTTTTTGAGTACCTGCAAAATTCCAAAATCACTTACAATCAGTGCATCAGGAGATGCATCTCTTATAATATCGATATTTTCGTACAATTTTTTTATATCTTCGTCATAGGCATATATGTTCAGTGTCATGTAGACTTTCTTGCCGTATGAATGTGCCAGTTCTACAGCTTTTTTTAGATTGTTTTCAGTGATAATTTCGCCTTTTCTCATTGATCTGAGGCTGAAATCCACCATCCCCATATAAATTGCATCTGCGCCGTAGTTTATTGCGTAGTCAAGTTTTTCAATATTTCCCGCTGGTAAGAGTAATTCGACTTTATTTTTCATAGTACTTTTATTTTAATATAAACATTATTTTTGCTCTACTCTTGAAATCTCAATATTTGCGTGTTAGTATGACAACACAGAGTTAAAAATCTATGCGAAGGTGGTGAAAAACAGAAATGCCAGAAGTTAGAGTCGGTGAAAACGAAAGTATTGAAAGCGCTCTTAAAAGATTTAAGAAAAAAATCCAAAAAGCAGGAATTTTGTCTGAAATCAAAAGACGTGAAACATACGAAAAACCAAGCATAAAAAGAAAACGTAAATCTGAAGCTGCAAGAAAACGCAGAGTATAGATTTGTTAAAGATATAAAAAAGCTCTTGATTTATTTCAAGAGCTTTTTTGTTATTTCTGTTTTTTATAGAAGTACCCTGTGCGGGAATTTTTTCTTGGACACATATTTCAAATAATTTATATTGAAGGCTCAAGACCTTTTGAAATATTATCTATAGTTCTGAAGATTTTTTCTGTCATTTCCTGAATATATTCGCTTGATACTACACCATTCATAACAATATCGGCACATTGCATAGCCGGTCTGATGTATGTCTGGGCAGTCATATTTACATTTTCAAACTGCATATCGGCAGCAACGCCAGTTTTACCTCTGGATTCCGCACGTCTGTACCATCTGTCTTTTATGATATCAAATGGTGTAAATATATATACTTTTACATCCATAATATCTCTGATGCCTTCGTTTAGAACGTACAAACCTTCATTTACTATGATTTTTGCTGGTCTTTTCAAAACACCGTGAGGAAAACTTTCACATGTTGTGAAGTTGTAATCCGGACTGCGTACGGCAGATCCGTTTTTTAGCGAGACAAGGTGCTCTTTCATCAAATCAAGGTTTATCGCTTTAGGGGTGTCAAAGCTGTATCCTTTTGCAAAAAATGCTTCATAGCTTCCGGCAGCTTTGAGTTCTTTTGACCAGTCATAGTAGTAATCATCGCAGCAAACTATTGTGTAAACGTCTGTTCTCTCTTCTGCAATACAGGAACGAATTGCATTTTGAACGAATGTTGTTTTTCCTGATGCAGACTCGCCTGCAATCCCGATAAGGAAACGGCACCCTTTGTCACTCAGTGCTCTGCGGGCAATATTAAATATCACTGATTCTTTTACATTGATAAAAAGCGGATTTTTCTGCTTTTTGTCTTCTTCAAGAATTTTTTTCAAACTTTCTACTATTTTTATAACAACGGGAAAATTCGAAAACTGCTCTTGTTCAATTGTATTGTCGATGTTTTCTGTAGTTAGCTGCATATCTTAACCCCATTCATAATAAATATATTAGAATAAAATTGGCTAAATATCTTATTTGTTTTTTAAAATGTAAAAAAAATTAATGTTGCTAGTTTGAATGCCTAATATTAAGTAATTGTTATAAAAAAGATCCTTTGGGCTTCTTCACTCTCAGGATGACGATCATATTGTCATCCCGAACTTGTTTCGGGATCTTTCCGGATAGGTGATAACACATCAGATTGGTAAGATTCTGAACACAACTCTATCCTTACGCAAAGCCATCTGGAAGCTTCAGAATGACAGCTGTTCGTCATTCTGAGCGGATTTTGGCGGGCACAAAGCTGCCCATGCGAACGAAAACCACGCTTTTCGTGAGCGCCAATAATCCAAGACAGCGCAGCGAAGAATCTAAAAACGGGGTTCGGGGCGGAGCCCTGATGTGATTTTGATTAGAGATTTTTAAATGAAGAAATGAAAATTTACAGGTTCTCGTGACCTGAAATTTTTGTTTCTGAATTTTAAAATCTCTTTTGGCAGCGTATGTTTCTCTTTCTTTGAGTTACTTTCTTTCTCTTGCTTGAGTCGTAGGCAAGGTACGAGCCGTACGAATCAGGATGCCCTTGGGTATGCACACGCAACTCAAAGAGAAAGAAAGTAACATAAAAAAATAAAGATTTTTATTTCAAGGACAATGATTTTTGCACAAAAATATCTGTTGGGCAGGTATGCCCAACCTACTCTCTATATTGTCATCCTGAACTTGTTTCGGGATCTTACCGGATAGGTGATAACACATCAGATTGGTAAGATTCTGAACACAGCACTATCCTTATGGTAAAGCATTCCAGAAGCTTCAGAATGACAGCATTCCGTCATTCTGAGGGAACGCAGTGACCGAAGAATCTATTGTTTAAAGATCCTTCGGATTTCATCCTCAGGATGACGAACGTAAACACGTCATTCTGAGGCGATAGCCGAAAAATTTTTTAACATTATTGTATTTTATGTTTAAAAAAACAAATAATGTGGAATATAAATTTTACAGGCACGAGTTAGTAAATTTGATACAGAAAATATAGCTTTATGTTGTGTTTGACAATTTCGATATAAACTAGCTTTTTCGAAACATTAGCGCACAAAACATACCATAAAGTCATGTTTCGAGGCGGACGTTTTGTCCGCTTTTTCTTTGTTTTTGTTCCTGTTAAAATTTATTTATGGAAAAAAAGATATTGTCAGGAATGAGTCTTGAAGAGTTAACGGCTTTTACGGATTCTCTTCAAGAGTCAAAATACAGAGCAAAACAAATTCATAATTGGATATACCTGAAATCAGTCTCGGATATTAACCAAATGACTGATATTTCAAAGTCTTCACGTGAAAAAATGTCTCAATGTGCACAGGTAACGGATGTAAAAATAAAAAATCGCCAGATTAGTTCCGATGGAACAATAAAATATCTTTTGGAATTTGCTGACGGAAATTGTGTGGAAACAGTCCTTATGCGTTTTGACAATAGGGCAAATCTAACGGCTTGTGTCAGCTCACAGGTTGGATGTGCTTGCAACTGTAAGTTCTGTGCTACCGCTAAATTGGGCTTTATCAGAAATCTTTCTCCAAGAGAAATAATAGAGCAGGTTTTGACTATTCAAAGGGATACCGGTCTAAAAGTTACAAATATTGTTTTTATGGGACAGGGTGAGCCTCTTTTGAATTTGGATAATGTTTTAAAAGCAATTGATATTTTTAACATAGATTTTGTTATTGGTATCAGGCGTCTGACAGTTTCTACATGCGGTATAATTCCTCAAATAAAAAGGCTTGCTGAACTTGATTTTCAGCCGACTTTGGCTATATCATTGCATGCTCCAAATCATGAACTCAGAAAATCTCTTATGCCTGTTGAAAACAAATATCCTATTGAAGAGCTTATGACTACTCTCAAAGATTATGTGGGTGTGACAGGCAGACGTATAACCATTGAATATACACTTATCAAGGGGTTTAATGATTCTGTTGAATGTGCGAAACAACTGGCAGTTCTTTTAATCGGGCTGAAAGCAAATATAAATTTGATAATATACAATCCGAATGATCAGGATGATTTTGAAAAACCAAGTAAAGAATCTATACAAAAATTTAAATATATATTGGAACAATCAGGCAAGAAAGTTACAATTAGACTGGAACGTGGTGCGGATATTGATGCTGCATGCGGTCAATTAAGTAACAAATATAAATAGAGAAAAGGCACCTATTATGAAGATTTTTAGTGTATCCCCAAATTCTGTCTCTTTTTCTTCACAGAATTTTGTTCAGAATAGTTTTAGTTTTTTAAATTCATATGTTGATGAAAAAATCAGACCTTTTGCCGATAAAAATAGGGATTTGTTTTCAGCTGTAGGAAAAATCGGATATAACGCACAGGAAACATTAAAAATATTTTCGGAAAATGAAAAGAAATTATTGAATTACAAATTTGATATTCAGTCTACAATGAAAAATCCCCAATTGGGTAAGTTTTTGTTGATTGAAGAAAGATTTAACCAGTACGAAAACAATAAGAATACCTTTAAACGGTTGGAAATTCTTGCTCAGCAACCATTATATCAAACTGATGATGTAAAAACAGCACTGGAACAGGCTCGTAAATCTTTTGATATAAATTCACCGGAAATTTCGGCTTTTGAGGCTGTGTCTGACAAGTATTCAAAAACAAAGGAAAAATATTCGGATGCATTTTATTCTCTAAATCTCTTAAAAGTTGATAAAAATATGTATGACAAACTCATTTTTATGAATGATCTGTTTAATACTGCGAGTACATATATGCTTCTTTCTCCTTATATGGGTATTGTTGATACTTTAAAAAGTGTTGAAAAACTTAAATCACTTGTCGCCGATCCTAAAATATCTGTTTTTGATAAAGAAAAAGAAATTGGCAGAGTAGAGTATTCTGCAGAAAAAGTTGCAAATGATTTGGGTTCTTTTGATCTTTATAAGCCTAAAATGATTGAATTTGTTGAAAAGAATTCCGGCTATATTAAAGAAACTCCTTCAAAAGAAGAGATTAATGCTTCTTATGCAAAGGTATTCAAAGAGGCTGATTTGCTTGCGGAAAAGTATGTACAAAACCTGAATGACATTTTTGATAATTCTGAAATGCCAAATTCAGGATATATAATCGAAACATTAAAACGGCAAAAACAGGATTGTGATGCATTGCAAAATGCAATAAATAAAGTAAAAGAAGAATATATTGAAAAACAGAATGCAGAGTTTTTTAAAAACTACGAAATTTAAGCGGGTATTTTGACTAAATAGTTTATACTACGGCAAAATTTCTCGTAACATTTTCTTGTGCCGTTATGCGGTTTTGGAGTTTTGATATTCTTTTTCTGATTTTTTCTCCGTGGTGCGAATGCGGCTTTCTGTCAAGAAAAGTTTTGTAGTAGTGTATTGCTCTTTGTCTGTTTGATATTTTGTCATAGCATATTGCCAGACCAAGATATGCTTTGTGAAAATTTGGATTAACTTTTAAAATCTGAGAAAAAACAGATCCGGCTGCTTTAAATTCTCCAAGGTTCATATACAAAGCCGAAAGATGATTGTATGCCGTTAAAAATTTTGGATTTCTTTCTATGATTGTATGGTATATAAGCATTGCCATATCATATTCTTCTATAAATTCATGAGCTACTGCAAGCTGAAGTTGTGCATTTAAGTTTTCTTTGTCCATTGATAATGAATGATGGAATGATTCTATAGCTTTGCAAAATTGTCCGGTTAAAAGATAGCATAGACCGAGTTCATAGTGTATTTGGGGGTTGTATGATGAAAGGGTTCTTGCTTTTTCCAATGCATTAATTGCTTTTTCATAGTTTTCCTCAGCTTTATATGAAATTCCGAGTCCCATAAAAGCACGGTAATTTGTCCTGTCTATCAATATTGCATTCAGATAGTGTTTGATAGACTCTTTAAAATGGTTTGCAAGTCTCAGTGCATCTGCTTTTATAAAAAGCTTATAAGCCGGCGTATCCGTATAATTTTGTGCTTTTATCACAAAATTTTCCAGTCCGTGCACAACACTTTTGTACTTTATTCCCAAAATCTCTCCCCAATATAAAATACTGTTCTATTATATTTTAGTTTTTTTTAGAATAAATGTTATTGACCCTATGGGTAAATCTGCTAGACCATATGGTTAGTTTTTTGAAAATTCTGTATGTATTTTAGAGCTTAAAATGTATAATATTTCAGGGAATTATACGGGGATGAAACATGTCTGAAATCTTTGAAAAGAATTTGTCGTATATAAAAAAGACCAATCAATCTTTATACGATAAACTTTGTGCAGTAAATGAAATAACTGAAAATATTCAGGTTAATACAAATCTTGCCGGTGAATATAATCTGCTCATTGACGGTATGGCTGTGCACTCCATTGCCGGTGCAGAACAAGAGGCGGAAGATGTTTTTGCAAAGCTGCCTCACAATTCGAAAGTGAGTATACATGTTATTTATGGCTTTGGTCTCGGGTATTTGCTGGATGTTTTTGCACAGAAAGCAAACGGTGCAATCATTGTATACGAAGATGATATTGATTTGTTAAGATTTGTCCTTGAAATGGTTGATTTATCTCAATATTTTGATAAACGGGACATATATCTTGTGTCTGATTATACAGAGTTTAGAGCTGCGTTATATAACGTTTTTCTTTATCGTTCAAAAATGACTCTATCGGCACTTGATTATTACATGCATCAGAAAAGTGATAAATATAATGCTTTTTACAAAGAAGCAAAAAGATTGTTACAGATGTTTGATCACAATTATTCTTTTCAGGTTCATATGATTTATTCATTTCTGTGTCATACGGTATATAAAGCTGATGAAAAGTTCAGGCTGCCTTTACTGACGGATTATAAAGACTTGTTAAAGGATAAACCCGCTGTAATTGTTTCTGCGGGTCCGTCTCTTGCAAAAAATGTGGACGTACTGAAAAAATATAAGGACAATGCCTATATTTTCTGTGTGGGTACAGCACTAAAGACCTTGATAAACAACGATATAGTTCCTGATTTTTTAAACAGTATTGAAAAAGTTAACTCAAAATATCATTTTGATGTACCTCAAACAAAAGACATGATGCTTATTTGTGAGCCGTATACGAATATAGCAGTTGTAGAAACACAGTTTAAAAGGAAGTTTATTACCGCTTCGGAAGAAACAGATGCTTCAAGATGGTTTTTAGAAACGTACGGCAGAGAAGAAATTGTTCCCTTTGAGACAAAAGGAACGGTATCTTATCATGCTCTGTTTTGCGCAAAGTATCTGGGCTGCAACCCTATAATACTAATAGGGCAGGATTTGGCATATTCAGACGGAAAGTGTTATGCAAAAGGTTCTGCTTATGATGATTTGGAATGTAATTTTGATGAAGAAAAACAAAAATATGTAATTGCCCCAAAAAATTATGAAAGATACAGAGATGCATACTATCCGTATGGTAACGTTACTGATGAGCAAAAAAATGAATGGCTGGATGCTGCATTGAAAAAATTCAATGACGAACTGGTTACCGTTGACGGTCAAAACGGAGAGAAACTTCCTACGTCTGCTGCCTATTCACTTTTTATTCAGTATATAAAAGAATTCGGACTCAGATTTAATAAAGAAAGGACTCTTATAAATTCTTCAATCGGCGGAGCGCAAATAGACGGATTTATTGCTGAAAGTCTTGATGCGGCGTTGAGTAAGTATGCAGCTTTGCCGATTGAAAAAGAAAAAGTTTTTGATTCAAAAGAATTTTTATCCGGCTGTAATTATAATTTTGCAATAGAGTCAATTCAAAAGGATATTGATTCAATTGAAACAATTTATCCTTTTTATGAGTACGGAGCAAAATATATTAAAAATGTTCAAAATGAATTAGATCGCCACAAATTGTATACTCAAGAGGCTGCAAAAAATCTTGAAAAAGCCACGACTTTGTATGTGAAGCTTACAAATGAATATACATTAAGAACAAGACTGCTCAGAATGATTACACTAAAAGAACACTGTGAAATTGCATATTTGATGAAACAAAATACTCTGGGTAAAAATCTTGATTACAAAACGGCGGAATCTATTACAAAAGCGCTTTTTGATTACTTTGATGCTGTACCCAGAAAGCTGTTGACTATAAAAAAAGCTTTGATATATGACAGAGACAAAATTAGGGAGATTATTAGTGAAAGCGGTAATTCAAAGAGTTAGCGGCGCATCTGTTTCGATAGATGATAAAATTTATTCTTCTATAAATTCAGGCATGCTTGTGCTGTTTTGTGTTGAAAAAAATGATACTGAAGACAAGATAGATTGGATGTCAAACAAAATTCTTTCACTCAGAATTTTTGAAGATCAGGAAGGGAAGATGAATAAATCATTGACGGATGTATCGGGAGAAATTCTTGTTGTGTCACAGTTTACGCTGGCGGCTGACTGTAAAAAGGGAACAAGACCTTCTTTTGATAGTGCAGAAAATCCTGATATTGCAAAAGAAATGTATCAAAAATTTGTAAACAAACTGGCAGAGTCAAAACTTACGGTTAAAACAGGCGTTTTTGCTGCTATGATGCAGGTTTCGCTTGTTAATGACGGTCCTGTTACTTTTGTTTTGACCAAATAAACGGATGATATTTTTAAAAAAGCTTGCCTTATATTATATTTGAGTTTAAAATATTAAAGTTATTAGAATTATAATTGTTATTAGATGTCGAGGAGCTAAAAGTTTAATAGCCTTTCGCCTTTTTACTTCAAAGGGTTTTAAAAATGTATGTAAATAAGTGTACCAAATGTGGAGCGGAATTCGAGACAAAGAACCCCAAAAGGGTAATATGTCCTAATTGTTTATACCCCGATAAAAAGAATGAATCAGAATCTGAGTCCGGCAATTCCGGTAATCCTCAGAACTACAGTACTTCTCAAGACGGTTCTTCTTATGAGAGACAAAATTCATATAGTTCCGGCGGATATTCTTCTGACGGTTATCAAAGAAGAGACGACAGACCCAGATATGACAACCAGAGAAGTTATAGTCACGGCGGCGGATACCAAAGACCGCAGAATAATTACGGCGGTGACAGATATCGCAGACCTTATGATAGAAATGACGGCTATCAGCGTCCTTCCGGCGGATATCAAAGACCGCAGGGAAACAATTATAACAGACAGGGCGGATATCAAAGACCTCAAGGCGGAAGACCTCAGGGTGGATTTAGACCTCAGGGCGGAAGACCGCAAGGTAACAGAAGACCTATGGGACGTCCCCAAAAGCCGCAGAAACAGCTTCTTGTTAATAAAGAACAACTGGCACAGATTGAAGAACTCTACAAAAAGATGCTGCCGCTGCCAAACCCTGATGCACATGAGGTTATTGGTGAACAAATTGGTTTGGAAGCAAGAAAAGTTTTCTTTGGCATAAATCTCGTAAGACAAAAAATGATGCTGCCAAAACTTAATTTTCCTAAGAGAAAACTTGCAGTGTCACCTGATCAGCTTACGGCAATAAAAGCATTGTATGAACCATTGCTGCCACTTCCTCCTATCGGCTGTCACAAAATCATTGCTGCGCAGCTAAAAATTGATGAATGGAGAGTGCATGTCGGTATCGGTCTTATCCGTAAACAGATGGGACTAGACAGATGGAATCCCGAACGTGAGGATGCTCCGGCTGAATTTAAGGTAAAACCGCAGGCAGAAGCACCTCAAGAAACATCAGAAGTTGTTGAAGAAAAACCTAAGAAAACAAGAGGCAGAAAAAAGGCTGTAGAAAATGATGAGTCTGCCGATGATGTAAATGACAATGAATAAATTGATTTCAATAGGCAAAATTGTAAACTTTCACGGTATTAAAGGTGAGGTAAAGATGGGGTTTACCTCAGGTAAAGAAAGTTTAATCAGGTCTTTGAAAAAGGTATTTATTTTTGTTGATGATAAAAAAGAAACTTTTGATGTTGAGTCTGTCAGGTTTCATAAAAATTTTGCAATTGTTAAATTGAACGGTATTAATTCAATTAACGATGTTATGCGCATTAAAGGACTGTTGGTTCATGTGAATGAAGAAACCTTAAAAAACAGTCTTGATGTTGATGAGTTTCTTATAAATGATTTGATAGGGCTTGATGTATTTGATACAGAAGGTCAGAAGGTTGGAGTTGTTTCTGAAATAGGTGACAACAGAGCAAGCAACTTGATTGAAATCAAAAAAAACAACGGTTTGAAATTCCTTGTTCCTTTTGTGAAAGAATGGATACCGGTTGTTGACATAGATGCTAAGAGAATAGTTGTCAAAATGACAAATGGAATAGATACTTCCGTAGAAAGTGCTGAAAACTAATGAAATTTGATGTTTTAACACTGTTTCCTGATATGATTTCTCAGGCTTGTTCCCACAGTATAATATCCAGAGGAATTGATAGCGGTGTTATATCAGTAAATCCTGTTAATCCCAGAGATTATACAAAAGATAAGCACAAAAAAGTTGATGACACTCCATTTGGAGGCGGCGCAGGAATGGTCTTGATGTGTCAGCCTTACTTTGACTGTTTTGATTCTATTGAAAAAACACCTGATACAGAGGTTATTATACTTTCTCCCCAGGGTGAGGTTTTTAACAGACAAATTTCTGTTGAGTTGTCAAAAAAAAGTCATATTATACTTATCTGCGGTCATTATGAAGGGTTTGACGAACGTATAAAGGAGTATACAAAAGCACGTGAAATTTCACTGGGCGATTTTGTGCTTACCGGAGGAGAATTGCCGGCTTTATGTATTATAGATTCTGTTTCAAGAAATATAGAGGGATTTTTGGGTAAAATTGAATCTGCTGATTATGATTCATTTTCTGACGGACTTTTAGAATATCCTCAATATACAAAACCGAGAATATATAACGAAATGCCTGTTCCTGAAGTTCTTTTGTCGGGTAATCATGCTGAAATTGCAAAATGGAGAAGAAAGCAGCAGATGATTGTTACATTCAAAAAGAGGCGAGATTTATTTGAAAAATTTGCTGTTGAGTCTGAAAATTCTGAAGATTTAAAACTTTTGAATGAGGTCAGAAAGCAATTTGAAAGATAAAATAATGATGTTAGATTATGCAGGTATTGGATTATGGATATAAATAGCGAACAGTTAAAGAAATTGATTGATTTATCCGGTATCGATGTGGCTGTGGAGCATGCGGTACCTGATGACATAACAAAAGCATTGATTGCGATTGAGAGAAAAATGCTGGCATTTGGTTCTGAGGCTATGTCTGTTCCTGCTGAATTTAACATTCTTATCGTTGACGATTTGGAACTTTCAATATATCAGTTTAACCAGCTGTTAAAAAAAGTTGGTATTGTTCCTACTGTTGCCAGAAATAAGGTAGAGGCTCTTGCTGAGTTAAAGAAGAAGAAATTTGATTTTATTGTTGTTGACCTTTTTCTCCCTGATGCGGAAGACGGCATAGAGCTTATCGAAGAATGTATAAACCTAAGAGAGGCTAAGAAAACAAATAAAATTATTGTCATGTCAGGTACTGATGACAAAAATCTTATAGAAAAGTGCTACAAACTCGGTATAGATGAATTTGTACCCAAAAGCAGCAATTGGCATGATCAAATTTTGAAGTTTATAACAAGCTCTATGACAACAAAAGAGCATGAGGACTTCTTTAAATACTCTATTAACGATAATATCTGCTGCTATACAATAAATAAATTCAACGGAAAGAGACATGTTGAAAATTTATTGAAGGATGTAAATACAAGTTTGTTTACCGGCTATGCAAATATTATTTTCAATATGGAAAACGTAAAGATTTTTGACGACGAATACACAGGTGTTTTTACAGAACTCTATAAAATGTGCAAGGCTAAAGGCGGGCAGTTTATGTTGGTAAAAATTTCGGACTCCGTAAAATCTGCTCTTTCGGATGCTTTTCTTGATACTTTGATACCTATATTTTCAACGGTTGATGCGGCTGTTAGCAAAATTTGTGATTAGTCCTCGAGCATAGAAATGCGCTTTTCATGCCGTCCTCCTTCAAAGCCGGTTGAAAGCCAGATATCAATGATATCTTTTGCGAGTGCTTCTCCCACAATTCTTGAGCCTATACAGAGAATATTTGCGTTATTATGCATTCGTGACATTTTTGCCGAACAAGTATCAGAGACTACGGCTGCTCTTATTCCCTTTATTTTATTTGCAGCTATAGACATTCCTATACCTGTGCCGCAAATGAGAATTCCTTTTTCGAATTGTTTGGCTGCAACTTTTTTTGCTACTTCTTTGGCTATTATCGGGTAGTCGCATGAATCTGTATTATAGGTTCCGGCATCGTATACATTTGTATTTCTTTCCGCAAAATATGAGATGATTTTGCTTTTTAACTCAAAGCCTGCATGGTCGCTTCCTATAATCAGTTTGTTTGCGTTTGTCATTTTTGTTCTCCGAAAATGTTGTTGGTTTTATTATACAATATTGTTTTGTAAATATATGTTAAATATTCTTTTATAATACTAAAGTTCTCTGCCATGCTATCCGACACATAACATGTGAATGAAAATTAATAGATGAAGGATGTGCATTTTGTTTAAACAGGTTGTTGAAGGTGTGAATGATCTTGAGGAAATGATGTGTGAGTATTCTGAAATGAATTCGTTTTTGTTCTCTCATAATAAGATTTATATGATTTCGAGCGAGTATATTTATAAAACTCCGGAATACAATCACCAGCCGTATACATTCAAATATGGCGACTTCAATATTGGTGATTATGTAAAACAGTATTTGTAAACTCCTTAATTCCAAAAACTAATTCTTTTTATTTTCTCTGCAAGTTTGATTGAGTCTGCTTGCAGTTTTTCATATGTATCATTATTTTCAATAACAGCATCCCAATCGTTTATTTCGTCAAGGTCAACTTCTGTCACGTCTGTTTCTCCGACGAGTGTTCCTCTTGAGCTTCTTGTTTCACGGCTTGCTTCTACTCTTATTGTAAAGGCCTTTGCCTGTTTAAAAATTTCAAGTTCTCTTTTTACTCGTACATCAGGCACTATTATGTTGCCGTCAAGAGAGACTACTTTCTTTATCCAGTAATCTTTGTCCTCGCTTCTTCTTTTATTTCCAAGGTCGATTAATCCCTGTCTGTATTGCGCCTTGTTTTTTTCAATTTCTTCAAATGTGAGACCGTGTGTCTCTCCGTATTCAAGTTTTATAGCATCTCCAAGACCTATTCTTTTAAAGTCTGTTAAGTTTTCTAACAAAATTTTTGCGACTGTATCCTTGCCGCTGTATTGTTTTCCTGAAATTATTATAATTTTTTTTGCCATTTGTTGTGTCTCCCACTTGAAAAAAGTTTTTTATGATGTATATTATTATACACCACAATCGTATAATACAGCCAAAGCTAGATTGGGTCCCCTGGAGAAAGTTTAAAGATGAAAATCAACAAAATCGATCTCAATTTCAGATTGAGAAGTCTGCTTCCCCGAAACAATGCAGAAAACTATGTCAGAGCAAAGCAAAAATATGCCGATGCAGAGTACATTGTTCAAATGAAAGACTCAATCAACAGTACATCAGCATCAAGATCTAATCAAGTGATGAGAGATCTTGGACTGTTCTAAATTTTTGTTCCAATTCTGAGGTAAGGTTTTTGTTTAACACTACGCCGTTATTTTCATTCAATTTGTCCACAAGATTGAATGCTTCTTTTCGTGCTGTCTCCAATATTTTTGTATCTTTAATCAGGTCAGCAAGTGCAAAATTAACCATCCCGCTTTGACGTGTTCCCAAAAATTCTCCCGGACCTCTAAGTTCAAGGTCTTTTTCTGATATTATAAAGCCGTTGTTTGTTTGTTCCATTATTTTTAATCTGTCCATAGTTGCTTGACTTGATTTTGCAGGTACTAATAGGCAATATGACTGCAAATCAGAACGCCCGACTCTTCCTCTAAGCTGGTGTAACTGAGACAGTCCAAATCTTTCTGCATTTTCTATCATCATTACAGTTGAATTTGGAACATCTACACCGACTTCGACAACGGTTGTACTTACAAGAATGTCATATTCTTTGTTTTTGAAGCTTTCCATTACTTCTTCTTTTTCTGTATTTGACAATTTTCCGTGAAGCAGCCCTATGTTTAAATCCGGAAATACTTCTCTTTTGAGCCGTTCAGCTTCTTTTGTTGCTGCTTTTGCTGATAGTGTCTCACTTTCATCAATAAGCGGGTAAACAATATAGCACTGATGTCCGTTTGCAATTTCTGATGACAGGAGTTTGTATGCCTGTGACCTTTGAGACGGCTTTATCAGATAGGTTTTTATGGGTTTTCTGTTTTTTGGCATTTCATCAATTATTGAAAAGTCCAAGTCTCCCTGTGTTGAAAGAGCCAGTGTTCTTGGTATCGGTGTCGCTGTCATAGTCAGCACCTGCGGGTTGTTACCTTTTGTCATCAGTATAGAGCGCTGTTTAACTCCGAAACGATGCTGTTCGTCTATTACTATTGCACCAAGGTTCTGAAATTCTATATTGTTTTGTATAAGGGCGTGAGTTCCGATTGCAATATTTATCTGCCCGTTTTTCAAATCTGTTTCCAGCTTTTTTCTTACTTTTGCACTATTTGTTCCTGTAAAAAGAGCCGTGCTCAACCCGAGCGGTGTAAGCCAGCTAACAAAGTTATTAAAATGCTGTTGAGCAAGTATTTCTGTAGGCGCCATCAAGGCTCCTTGATACCCGTTTTCTACTGCTGACAAAAGCATTGCGCAGGCTACTACTGTTTTTCCGCTGCCTACATCTCCCTGTAACAGTCTTTGCATTGGCGTTTCAGATGCAATATCGTGCATTATTTCTTCCAGTGCTTTGTTTTGTCCTTTCGTCAATTCAAAAGGGAGACTTTTGATAAACTTTTGCACCAATCCGTTTTTTTTGATTTTTAGCGGTATTGATTTGTATTTTTTTGAGTTTTCTTCTCTGAGCAGGGCAAGTTTGAGCTGAAGAAGGAAAAATTCTTCAAACACTATTGTATATCTCGCTTTTTCAAAATCTTCTTCGCTTTCCGGAAAATGTATTTGTTTTAGTGCTTTAAATCTGTCTAAAAGATTATTCCTCTGCATTATTTCTGAGGGAACAATATTCGTGATTACGGGTTCAAATTGCTCAAGTGCGTTGAAAATTGCCCGTCTTAAGGTCTTTATTGATAGTCCTTCAACAAGCTGGTATACAGGGACTATTCTTGCCAAATTCAGATTTTTTCCGCTGTCAAATTCTCCGGATAAAACTTGAAATTCCGGCTTGTCGATTGTATACATTCCTGTATACTTATCAATTTTTGATTTGCCCGAAATTATTATGTTTGAGCCTTTTATAAACTGGGATTTGTATCTTTCCAGCATAAATCTGTTGGCTTTTGCATAGAAAAAGTTTAGTTTTATTATTCCTGTTTCGTCTGCTACTGATACTGTTATTATTCCAAGATTGTTTTTTGAATTATAGGCGCTTATTGACTTAATCACTCCTATTACCGTTGAATCCATACCGTCTTTTAGGTCTCTTATAAATGTTCGTGAGGAATAGTCAATATGCCTTTTGGGAAAATAAAAAAGCAAATCTTTTGCCGTATAGATACCCAGTTTATTCAGCAGGTTAGCTACTTTGGGCCCCACTCCTTTTATATACATTACGTCTGTTAATTCCGGGCTTTTTTGTGTTATATCCGCTGTTGTTTTTTTTATTTCGCCATCTTTGTCGATTTCTTCTCTAAGTGTTTTAACAAGACGTTGTACGGCTTTTCTTCTGGTTGCCATAGTAGCCATTGCGTATGTTTCAAATTCTTTTGTTAAAACAACCCATTTTGGATTGCGTTTGGATTTTCTATACAGATTGTGCAGCTGTTTTAGAATAAAGCCTGAGAAAGTGTCGCCTTTTCCTCTTATGTCTATATACAGGTGCTTTTGCTCAATTTCTATAGCCTGTCTGATTTGTTCAATATTGTCTATCATTATTCCGTAATTCTTAGCACTTCATAGATGTTAATTTTTTTTCTTTTACCTTTAATTGAGACTTCCCTGATTTTGATGACATCTACGAGTTGAGATATTTTTGAGTATGTATTTTCACTGATGAGTATATTAGTTTTGTATATTTTGTTATAGTCTTCAATTCTGCTTGCAATGTTGACAGTATCGCCGATTACTGTATATTCAAACCTGTTGCTTGTGCCTACGTTGCCTATAAAGGCTTCTCCTGTATTTATTCCTATTCCTATATCTATTTTGGGTTTGCCTTCACTAATCCATTTTTCTCTCAGGTTTTTAACCTTTTTTCTGAGTTCATATGCGCATTTTACTGCATTTTTTGCGTGTTCTTTGTCGGTTTCCGGATCACCGAAGACTACGAGTACGGCATCTCCTATAAATTTATTTATTACTCCCTTGTATTTTGTAATTATTGGCTCAAGCTCGGAAAAATATTCGCTTAAAAGTTTTGAGACTTCTTCAGCTTTTCTTGTTTCAGAAAGGGATGTAAACCCTCTGATATCGGCAAACATTACTGTGATTTCCGAACGTTTGCCGCCCAGTGTAACTTCTGCCTTGTTTTTTAATATTTTGTTTTTTATATCTTTTGATATGTATTTGCCCAGAACATTTTCTATTTTTTTATCGACATTTTCTTTAAAGTTAACAATATAACCGAATGAAAAAATTTTTGCTGTCGCTATTGCAATGAAAGGGCTTAGAAGGCTTATAAAAATTTGTCTATCCAAACATAGCTTGTATGCTGTTAGATAGGCTATTATAAACAATAGCAATGATAAACCCGCTATAATATCAGAGCAATATACGAATATTGTAAAAAAGAGACATCCTGTAAGAAGGCTGATTAAGAGTTTTGTATTTTCAGAAACAGATACCGTTGTTTGTTTGTTTTCTGTAATAGATTTTTTTTGTATGTGTACTGATATCACCCTGTCTATTTTTGTATCTGAATATTTATAGCAAAAATTATTGAACGTAAAAATTACGCATAAAAATGATAGTATAAACAAGAGTAGTATTTTTTTGTTCATACTGTTATTTTACTTATTTGACAGTGTTTTTGCAAGGAATATTGTCTTGTGCGGGTTCTACGTGGATTGTTATTTTTGTATTACCCAGATGGTTTTCTATTTCATTTTCAAGTTTATCGCATAGAGCGTGAGTATACTTTACCGTCAGATTTCCGTCCACGCATAAAACTATTATTATCTCTTTGTTTTTGCCGGCTCTTCTTGTTTTAATCTCTTTTATTTCCAGAGGCGTATCTTGTGAATTTGTGTTTAAAACACTTTTTATAATGTTAATATCACTTTCAGGAAGAGATCCGTCAAGAATGTCATTCATTGTCTTTTTGCAAATTTTTACACCGGTATTCATTATAATCAGAGCAACAACCAGTGCAATCAGTGCATCAAGCACATGCCAGTTTGTCAGACTTATTACAACTAGACCAATAAAAACAGCCAAAGATGAATATATGTCCGTTCTCAGGTGTTGTGCATCCGAGTATATTGCAATTGAGTCCGTAATTTTTGCTACTTTAAAAAGATAAGAGCTTACAAGAAAGTTTGCACATACTGAAACAAACATAACAGTAACTGCGAGCAGAGAGTTGTCTATTGGGGAAGAAAATCCTGCTAACTTTTTAGCTGCTTCATAAACTATGTACAATGATGCAAGGATGATAAGACAGCCTTCCACAAATCCTGCAACATCTTCATACTTTCCGTGTCCGAACTGGTGACCTTTATCTGCAGGCTGATCTGATTTGTGCACTGCATAAAAAGCAATGACTGATGCCAGAAAATCACTGCCTGAATGGACAGCTTCGGATATTATACTTATACTTCCGGAAACAAATCCTGCAATAAGTTTAAGTGCAATTAAGAGAAGATTTGATAATACCGATAAGCTTGCTGCGAATTTTGTGTTTTTTAAGAAGCTTTCCATTACTGTCTGTAGTCCAATATATTGCCCTGTTTTAGTTCTTTATATGGTGCATATGCATTTAATAGCTTTGAGCTTTTTGCTGTTTTTTGAAGTTCTTGTTTAATTTCTTCTTTTATTGCTTTCAGCGCTTCTATATTAGCCAGCTCCTGTTTTTGGTATTTTGTACAAATTTCCGTGAGTTTTTCACTGTCAAAATCTTGTCCTTGAAGTTTTTGAACAAGTGTTTCCGCATCTTTTAGCAGTTTTTCTTTTTTTGCCATATATGTAATTAGTTCAGAGTAGATTTTTCTGTCAATAAGCTGCCCGATCTGTATTGATAGCTCATACAGTTTGTTGTATATCATTTCAAGATTTTGCGTAACTGGTGCAGGCATTAAATATAATCTCCGATTTCGTCTTCACTGTCATCGTCGTCATCGTCATCATCAGAGTCATCTTGTCCCGAATACCCGTATTTATCCACGGCATTTTCTTCAAAAGTATGCCCTGCCGCTTTAAAATTCTTTATAGCTTCTCTCCAGGTATCTCTGAGTTCTGTCATATGTTTAATTACAATATCTAGACTTTCTTCTTTTTTCTTTATATTGGCAATAGAAAGCTGACTGCTCATAAACTCATATAGCCCGAACAGATTTTTTGCAAAATCTCCGCCATTTTCCATATCAAGAGATGATTCAAATTCCGTTATAATATTTTGGACTTTAATTATATTATTATGAATCTTTTCAATATTTTTTTCTGCAAATCCGGCTTTTGCCTGATGCAAAAAACGGACAGCACCATCATATAGCATCAAAAGGATTTGTTCTTTTGGAGCCGTATTCATCTGTGTCTGCTTGTATTGTTTTAAATATGGGTTCATAGGCAACTCTCAATATAAATTTAGCACATGATTTTTTTGAAGTCCATAAGCCAAACACACTACATTTGCTTTAAATCTGCGAGATTTGGATCCAAAAGTCTGCGACCTACATTGTCAAATTGTATTGAACACAGTACTTTATTTCCGTATGTAATGAGTTGTTCAACAACACCTTTGCCATATTTTGCATGATATACAATATTGCCCTCTGAAAATTTTATGTCACCTTTACCTGTAGCAGATGGCTTTTCAATTTCTGCTGGATAAATGGGTATACCCGGAAGATCCACATTTTCTGTGAGAGTGTTTTCAATAGGTTCAGCACTTAATGGCGTATCTGTTACATCAAAATCATCACCCAGCCCGGGTAATTCATCAATGTCATCTTGTATTATTTCATCTTTGTCGCTAAGTTCATCGAGTGAAATTATATCATTGCTGCCATTGTCCTCTGTAATTTCTTCTGTATTTATCTCGTCTATAAGATCAAGATCTGCATCGGCAAACATTTCGTCGTAATTTATTTGAGCATTTTGTATGTCACTGTTGTTTTGCGGTTCTTGATGTAAATTTGTGTTCTCTGCTTCTGCGTAGAACATTTTATCTACATCTTTTGCTATTTGATCTTCCAGTGATTCGTCAAATATATTTTTTATTTCACTGTTATCTGATTCTTCAATCTGTAAATCTTCAATATTGTCAATTTCCGGCAAATCATCTGTGTGAAGGTCAAAGTTTTCATCAATGCTATCACTTTCTCCTGCTGAAATTAATTCTGCCTCTTCAAAATGAGAATCCTGACCCGTTGTTTGAACGGAGAGATCGTTGATTACTGTGCTCTTCTGCATTTCATTTCCTGCTGAAACAGGATGCTCCGCTTGTTTTTGTTCAAGATTTTCAGGCATATTTTTTATTATCAACGGAGTATAGAATGTTGTCTCTCCTGAAATTATAAATTCACCCTGAGCAAGCTTGTTTAAGAAGGAATTGTATGTCGCAAAGGCTTTTTGCTGCTGCTGCGGTTTAAACAATATAAGATTTTTCGCAAAAGATTTCAGCTGCTGCGCATATTCCGATTCATATGAAGAATATATTATAGGGCTGATAGAATGATTTTTGTAAATTCTGTTTAGTATTTCACTATCAACAACATCATCTTTTATATTCAAAACAAGATAAAACGGATCTGATGAATTTTTTAGGAGGTAGCTTAGAGTTTCTTTCTGCCAGTTTCCTGAAATCTTACCAAGCGACAACACAGTAATGTTGCTGTTGCGCAGTGAGTCATTTAATGCATTAATTTCTTCTTGAGTAGATGCAAAGATATCCTGTTCTTTGTATTTTAGAAGCTTATTTCTGAACAGTATTACACCGACTGATTTGTCAGATTCGTATATGCTGTTAACAACTGAAAGCAGTGTGTTGAACGGAATATATTTTTCATCAAGTGTCTCTATGTATTCTTGAATTTCTAAAATAATATCCTGTACTATTGCCTTTTGCTCAACGGTAAGTCCGCTCAAATCATTTTCATATATATAATTAAGTGTTTCATTGCCGACAGGCAGTTTGAAGTTCTCTCCTAATTTTATTAGAGAATAGTTATTGTATTCTTCTATACCTTCTGTATCAATAACAAGCGTTTTTTTATTGAATTTATTATTGAATTTTAGGATTTTTTCTGTCAGCTTGCTTTTTTCTTCAAAAACATCAACCTGAACGTACAAAAATTTAGTAAAAAGAGATGGTTTAGCGTATATAGGCATTTTTGATGAGTTTGTAAGTTGTCCTATATTTATACCTGTTTTCTCATCTGAAAAAATAGAAGCTATAATTCTGGGCTGGGTTTTTGAAACAAGTGCATCCAGCGGCGGCACATATCCGCTGTAGGTTGAAAAACTGTTGTCAGCATTCAAATCCAGTGAAAATTTCAGGACAGCACAATTTGTTGTGTCATTGCTTGTTGATTCAATTGAGACAACCTGCGCAATAATTTTTTGATTTCCGTCATCTACCGTCAAGAAATCAGAAAGACAGAGCTGAAAATCTGCAGGCTCATAATATAATTTTGCTAAACTGTTTTTTATTTCAACTAATTTCATTAAATTACCAAAATCTATCCGTAAAAGTTATTTTGTTATTGCTGGCAAACCTCTTCTTGAAGCGCAATTGATGCAATTTGATTTGACATGATTGCGACTTTTTTGATAGGTCCTGTTGCATCTTTTTCAATAAGTTTACCCACGTTTGTTTGGGTTCTTATTAAGGGCAGTATTTCATCAAATACAGCTTTGGGATCATCAAAATACAATACCATTGGTGCAGACGCTCCCTTTAAAAATACCAGCAGAGCAAGTCTTGTTTTAAACTGCTGCGGAGGAAATTGTTGTGCCATTTTTATTCTCCTTAAATCCTCTATTCTTTTATTAATTTAAGTCAAAAAAGAGAAAATATCAATCTGAAAATTAAAATTCAATTCCTCTTCTTGCTTTAATACCTATATCCCAATAATGCTTTACCGGTTTTATTTCCGAAACAAGATGCGCAATATCAATTATTTCCTGCTTTGCATTTCTTCCTGTTAAAACAATTTCAAGATCATCCGGCTTATTTTTCAAAACTTCAATCATTTCATTCAGGTCAATCAGATTTAAATCCAGTGCAATGTTTGCTTCATCAAGGATAATAAGCTGATATTCATCATTTTTTATTGCGTTTTTTGCAATTTCCCAGCCCTTTTGGATTTGTGTTTTGTCTTCTTCCGACATGTTTGAGGCATAGACAATTCTATCCAATCCGGCTTGAACAATTTTTACCTTATCTTTCAAATCAGGACTTAGTTGTGCAAAAGAGATGAGTTCTCCATAGTCATTTCCTCCTTTTGTGAACATAACAATGAGAACTTTCCAGCTTCTGCCCAATGCACGCATAGCAAGTCCGAGAGCTGCTGTTGTTTTACCCTTGCCGTCTCCTGTATATACCTGAATATAGCCGTGATTTGAAAATTCCGGATTGTAGAGTTTTTTATTTTCCTCTTCTGTCATTATTTTATAAGACCGCTTTCTTTCAGAAAACCTATTATCGCACAAGCACAGCTTTTTTGATATTTAACCGGTGCTTTTTGCAATAATTTGATTGCTTCTGCGAGTTTCTTGTCTTTATCATACCATCTTCTATAATTTTCATGATTATCACCATGGAAAAACCATTCGATTGGTTTTGCATAGAATGCAGCAAATTTTGTAAGCTCTATTACATCAACTTTTCTTGTTCCTTTTTCAATAACCGAAATAGCTGATATCGGAAGTCCCATGAGCTTTGCAATTTCTTCTTGTTTTAATCCTGATTCAATCCTGGCTATTTTTAATTTTTTGCTTAATTCTAATCGGTTCATATCAAATTGCCTGTTTTGTTATTATAATTGCATTTTACATATATGTAAAGCAGGTTTTTCTAGAGCCTTAAGTCCTGTAATAATTTTTTGATTGTTTTGAGCTATAATATCTTTATGATTACAAAGCAAAGTTTAAGAAATTCGGCTAAACATCTTAGAGATTCTTTTGACAGGGATTATATTTCTTCCGTGTCATCTTTGATTGTTCAAAAAATTATGACTCTGGATGTTTATAAAAGTGCTGAAAACATCATGATTTATTATCCGATAAAATCCGAACTTTCGTTGTTAGAATTGTTGAAAGATACTTCAAAGACTTTTTATTTTCCCGTTGTTTGCGCAAATGATATACAGGTTGTTCAATATCAGCCTAAAAAGGGATTTTCTAAAGGTAAATTTGGTATCTTGGAACCTGTTGGCGAAGAAATAAAAAATCTGTCAGTACTTGATTGTGTTTTTGTTCCGGCTCTGATGGCGGATAAAAGCGGATATCGTATAGGATATGGCTGCGGATATTATGACAGATTTCTTCGAAATCTTAATAAAAATGTTGTAAAAATTGTACCTGTTTTTTCAAAGTTTTTTACGGAAACCGTATATCCGGAAAAACATGATATTCCTATGGATATTGTTGTTTCGGAAGAAAAAATTCATGCCGTTACTCTTCTGAGTGCAGGTTGTTAGGTCTTCCTATATCCATTACATCACAGATAAAGTATTTTATACCGTACAATAAAAGACCTCCTGTGAATAGTTTGGGACATTTTTTAGTTAGTAATGCACCCGTTGCTAATATTGCAGGAATTACATCACTTGCCATTTGTGTGAATGCTCCTTTTATATATCCTGTGAATGCATTGATTTTGTCAGGCAGATTCCAGTCAGCATTTACCCTGAAATACCAGTCTTTTAGTTTATTCGTTATTTCATTCCTGTCGTCTGTTCTTCTTGACGGTACATAAAAATGTATCATTCTGTGAGCAGCTTTTTCTTTTACATGCTCTTCTGACATTTTTTTGCCGACTCCATGTGCATTGTAAAGAACGGCTGCTGCCGTAATTCCGCCTGCGATTTTAGAAACTGCATTCCAATTCATTTTCTAATTTCCCTGTTTAGTTGTTTCTTCCTTTTGTTTTGGAGGATTGTTATCTATTACTTTAACAGTCTTACCGGCTGTTTTTAATGCTGCATTTGCTGCATTAAGTGCATCCATTCCATAGCCGCTTTCAGACTGCTGTATTTGTGCGAGAAGCTGTTGTGTCAGAGCATCTCCCTGAGCCCAGCCGCCTTGTAAAATTCCGAGACCTACCATTTTGACCGGAGAGTACTGGCTCTGCAGTGTCAGGTTCAAAAGGCTTGTAAGTGCCGGATCATTTTTTCTTGATTCGTCTTCACGGAACCTTTTCATCAATTCTTTTGCACCCATAAGCTTTATGTCCGGGTTATCATTTCTAATGTAGTTTTCAAGTGTTCTTATATAATCATCTGTTAAAAGAACTATGTCCTTTGTCTTTTGATTATTTGTCGTTTGTGTATTTTGCATTGATTGTGCACCGACTGCTACGCTTGGTTGTGTGTTATATTTAGGTATAGACTGTACAGCATTGTTCAAATAATAGCCTTTATCGTATGCTTGACCGGGAATACCTGATGTACCGCCTGCGTTATAAATATTTGCCCCATTCGGATTAACAGAGGCACCTATTATATTTATTGTAACTCCGCTTGCTCCGCTTTGAGGTATATTTGAAGGCGTGTTGATATTAAACACCGCTCCGTTAGTGTTGCCAGGCACAGCAGGTGGTGTAACGTATTGTGTCTGTGTATTTGTATTTGTATAGCCTGTTACCGGATAATTCTGCATACTTTTACCTTACACTTCTTCCTAAATACATAAACGTATTTGACATAGTTTAAATGCTATTTTTTACTTAATTGTAAAGAAAAATTAACATTTCTTTTCACATCCTAAAGTTTAATAAAACAAATGCCGATATCAGGACTACAGGGAAACAATCAAAAAGGATTATTATATGACTGGACCAATTAATTTTAATCCCTTTCAGGGTGTTGGCGGTGCTCAGAGTCTTGAGCATACTGATGACAGAAGAAAAACTTTAAGATTTCCGGATATAGATTTATCTCCTGTTGAGTTAAATATGAATCATGGAACAGATGAAGAAAGGCTCGTTAATTTGGACTCTTTTGACTTTTCGGATAAAAAGCTTCCAAATAAACAATAAATTTAAGAATAAGGAGTGTTAGAATGGTTGACGGCGTAAATTTTAATCCGTTTACAAACAAAGTTTTTACATCAGAAGAAATAGAAAAGCTTGATGTGAACAAAGATGGTTCAATTAGTAATGAAGAGCTGCAGGCAAACTTGTCATGGCTTTCTTCGTCTGTTGATGAAGAAGGTGTTGTTGCTTTTTCAGAAGATAATCAGGGATTAAAAGAGAATGATCCTCTTATGAAAGCTGCTCAAACATCAGGTATGTCTAAGGCTTCTGCTAATTCAGATGAGTTAAAAAGGAATATTGCGATATTGGCTGATGAATATACAGAATCCTATATGACAAATCATCCTGAGTTGTCATCAGCTGAACGTAAAGTCGTTCAATCTGCTATTTCGACAAATACTAATGCATTTTTGAATGAATATATCTCGGAAAATCAAAATGGTCCATATGATATGTTTGTTGTTGCTGCTGAGTTTAAATCATATATGGATGCAAATTTATCTAATGTGTCATTGACTACGGATAATGAAAATTCTGCAGCAGATACACCTGATGATTATATAAACAATGTAGATGCTAATTATGAAAAAATGCAGAAAGTAAGTTCTGAAGCTGATGAAAATGATTATATTACCAACAATGAATGGTCTCAGATAAAAGATACTGCTATTTCATATCTTATTGGTACAATGCTTTCAGGCGAGCCTGATACAGATATGTTTTCTGGCATAAGAGACAATTATGACAAAAGCAGCTATTATCAGATAGCTAAGGGATCTATTGCAAAATTACAAAATGAAACTGATCCTGCCAAAATTCAGGAACTTTTAGCAACTGCTAAAGAAAATATTGAAAAATTCCTTGAGTCTGCCGGAAAGGACAATGTTGTTGATGCGATAAATGATGTTGAAAACCAGAAAGAAGAAGACAGAATTTCTCAAAATTTACAAGGAACTATAGATAAATGGCTTGAAGCAAATATAAAGCCCGATATGACTGATGAAGAAAAACAGCAGATGAAAGATTTTGCAAATGCTATGGTTTCAAAATATATTGAGACTATGTCTGAGCAAAATGCTTTGGATGGCATGAGCGAAAACAGAATGTCTGTTATGTTCAATACATTTTTGAATACACAGTTAAAAGAACTGGAACGAGCACAAGACTCTATTGAAGTTGAAGACAATGATATTCAAAAAGCTTACAAAGAACTTGTGAATGTCTCTGATTCTGCAAGTTCGAGCGGATATGTATCTGAATCTGAAAAAGAGACTATAGTTAAAGCTGCTTCAGAACTTATTATGAACCAGATGTTTATGGGACTGGATGATATAATTCTTCTGGAATCTCTCGATGAAAACTATAAAAATAATTCTGATTATCAGGTTTTAAAAGGCATAATAGAAAAGATGAAATCTTCCGTTGATGCTGATGAAATTGAATCTTTACAGCAACAGGCAGAAGAAAAACTTAACACCTTGTTAAATACATATAGCGGTGATGAGCTTTCTGCTGCAGTAGATGGAACAAAACCAATTCAGGTCTCTGATGAAACAAAGAATAATGCGATTTACAACAGTTCAATCTCTGCCGATTATTATGCCAATGTGACCAGAACAAGCGATAAAGTAAAACAAAAAAATGGCAAGGATCTGGATGCATTGACAGCAATACAAGAAATGGCAAAAGCAGATTTGCAGGCGTATGCAGAATCTATGAAGGAACAACTAAAAGCTGAGCTTGGTGACAGATATGATGAGGCGGAAGTTCAAAAATACATTGACGATGCTATAAATGATACAATTTCAATGTTTCTTGAGAACAAATCGACAATGAAAAATTCAAAACGCAACAATTATGATGTTGCATCAGATCAATATGCGTTTGTTTTCTGTAAAAATAACAGATTAACTAAAAAAGGCAGATATTCGTATAATGTTCAAGCCTTGATAAATGCATTTACTTCAAAATTTAATGAAGTATCAAATACAAAGCAGACAGCGAAGCTTGATACATTTATGGCTAATTACGACAGAGAAAACGTAATCGCTGACAGCCTTGGAAATGATTACTATTATAATAAGACAGAATCATTCTCTATAACTAAAAAGGATAGACCTTTTACTCGTAATGAGTTTAAGGAAAATGAAATTGAAGAATTAAGATCTCAGGCTATTGAACAGGCAAAACAGAAATTGCTTTCTGTCGGAGAATCTTTAAAAGACTCCTTGCGTGCTGAGGGTGCTGAATTTGATGAGTCTGAAATAGATGAATTGATAAATCAGTCAATTCAAAATATTATTAGCAATCCGGACAGCTTTTTAACGGAATCCCTTCCTAAACAAAGAGGCGCTGCTGCATTGTTTGGAGGAATAGCTGCCGGAGTTGCCGCAGGAATTACAGGTGGCGCAGCTATTCCTGGAATAGTCGGTCTGGCAATGGGTCTATATGGTACACCGGTATTAGGAGCTGCTACCGGTGCAGGATTAGGCTTTGGTCTTAATTCTACATATTCGGTATCCTTTGATACAAAGGCATTAACAGACAGATTCTTTGACGAATTTGATCAGTTGTATGATCAAACCAAAAAGGAACAAAACAAATAGAAAATTAAAATACAACTAAAACCTAACATGCCTGCTCTTATTTAGAGCAGGCATATCTTTTATTTGTAAAATACAAGTCGTTTATCTATAATAAACTTATGGATATAGATTTTTCAAATGAGCATCATATCTACAATCAGGAGTTTCCGCAGCATTTATGCAATATGTGCGGAAAATGCTGCAAGGCTATTACTACGCCTTACACACATGAACAACTCATTGAACTTGCAAAAGAGGGACAGGAAGAAGCAAAGGTCTTTACTGATATTTTTAAAAGGTATAAATCTGTTGCCGATGCCAAAAAGGCTGTTCCGGATCATGTAGAAAATATTTTGAAACAGCTTAAAAAGAATAATCCAAAGTTAGATGAATCTACAGTAACTTTTTATTACTGTCCTTATTTGACCAAAGAAAATTTATGTTCTATTCACAGTACCCGTCCTGACTGCTGCAGAAGAGCTCCTCGTAACGGGTGGTCTCTGTTTCCTCCCGGATGTGGATTCAAAGGTTGGCAGTTCCAGCAAAAAGAACGTGTAAAAGCTACTGTTCGAAAATTGAAAGAATATATTATCGAACTGGAACTGTTAAATCCTGATACAAAGCTTCCTGGAAGGGATAAGACTGCTAAAGAGATGATAGAATTTATAAATGAAAAAATTAAACCCTGGGAAAAATATGGCGCATCTATGTGGTAAGTTGGCGTTCTTTACTGTTTATTTTTGTTAAAAAATCCAATTATTTTTTCACTTAAAGGTATGTCTGTTTCTGCTTTAAGTTCATCGTATTTTTGTTTTAATACTTCTGCAACATTTGAAGAATCTACCGAATCTATTTTGGCTTTTAACAATTCAAGAGCCTGTTTTGTTTTGTTATTTCTTTTTAAGAAATCAACATATTCATATATTATGAGATTGTTGTACGGATCCTGCCTCAAAGCATAGGAGTAATAGTTGGAAGCATTTGTTGTATCATTTGCTCTGTCTGCAGATTTTGCTGCATTATACAAATAGTCTACATTCAGTTCATCCAGCATAGATGCTTCTTTGTAATACAGAAAAGCATCTTCATATTCTTGTGCATCATAGTATAGTTTTGCCAGAAATGCATAATATGAATGATCTGCCGGTCGTAGAGAAACTGCAATTTTTGCACATTCTATTGAACGGTGTTTTAGTCCCTGTGCCGCAAAAATCATTGATTTATATTTGTATGCTTCGGCACAGCTGTTATCCAATTTTATGATATTTTCAACTATTTTTGCTGCAGTTGCGTATTTTTTCTGTCTTAAGTTTATTTTTGCTGTTAAAAGATGCGCGTATATAAATCTTTTGTTTAAATAAAGAACTTTTGTCGCTATATCCTGAGCCGTATCGTATTGCTCAAGTTCACAATAGCAATCAGCAAGTTCGCTCAGGTATTCAAGCGATTCAGGCTTTATGAACAATGCCTGCTGCAGCGCTTCAATCGCTTCATTGTACATAGGAATTTGTTTGTATACTTTTGCAAGAGCATAGTACAAAAAGTCATTTTTTTGTGATGTTTCAAGAAGCTTTTGCAAATCATTTTTTGCTGTAACAATATCTCCCTTTTGTGCCGTTATAAGTGATCTAAGAATAATTGCATCTTCATGGTTGGCATCAATTTTTAGGATATTTTCAATGGTTTCCATTGCTTTTGAAAAATCATCTCTTTCATAATATAAGTATGCCAGTGCATAATTATATACAACATTTTGCGGTTCCAGAAATACAGCGGTTTTAAAAGAATTTTCAGCCTCCAAAAGCCAGCCGTTAAGTGAATATGCTGTTCCCAGATTGTAATGATAAAATGCAATGTTTGGTCCAATTTTTATTGCAAACTGAAAATAATTAATTGCATCAGCAATTTTGTGCTGATCAAGTTTTATCATTCCGAGATAGTTGTATGTTCTGTCGCATTGTATTTCATCAAGTATACTCAAGAACAATTTTTCCGCATCGCTTTCCTGATGTTTTTGATAGTAAATTACACCAAGATAAAATCTGGCATCTGTATTTTCCGGATACAGCTTTATTATTTCTTGAAATATTCCGATTGCTTTGAAAACCTGATTGAGTTTGAGTCTTGCATATCCTTCAATTAGAAGGAGTTTTTCATTTTTTCTTTCTTCATAATTAAATTTTGATGCTTCAATTTCAGAAAGAATTGTATTGTATTGGTTGCATTCAGTCAAAATTTCAAGGTAAGTAATAAAGTTTTGTACGGTAGGTGATAATTTATACAACTTTTCCGCATAAGAAAGTGCCTTTGCATACTTCTTATTCAGCTTATTTATGCTGACAACGGTTTTGAGTGTTTCAACGTGCTCGGGATCGATTTCAAGAGTCTTTTCAGCGTATTCAAGTGCACGTTCAAAGTTATTCATCAAAAAGTATAAATGAGATATCTGGGAAAGAATTTCTACATTGTCACTTTCAATGCACAAAGCTTTGTACAAAGCTTCTATAGCCTGTTTGTAATGCTTTTCCTCCTGAAATTGAAAAGCCTGTTTTAAAAATTTTGTGCTTAATTCATCACTCATAATTAGTATTATATTGTTATTTTGGGTTCAGGTAAAGAGTTTTTTCCAAATATCCTGCGTTATGAGTAAATTAAAAAACTTATGTTTCTGATATTGATATGTTCGTTACACCTGCATCTCTTGCTTTGTCCATCAATTTGACTACCGCACCGTGTGATGCATCAGGCTGTGCTATAATAAGCAGACCCTCAGGCAGAGTTTTTATTTTCTCACGAATTGTGTTTTCAAGATCTGTATCGGATATCTCCTGCTGATCAATATAATATTTGTCATCGTCGCTTACCGTAACAGAAATAAGCTTGTTTTCATTTTTTATATCCTGTACTTCTACATTGTTTGGTACGGCGAGATTTAATCCCTGTTGATCCAATAATGGTGCAATGACCATCATTATAATTAGCAGTACAAGAAAAATATCCGTAAGCGGTGTAATATTTATTTCATTAAAAGTATTTCGTTCTCTGCTTGACATATTTGTTCCTTATTCTTCAGAAGGGATTTCTCCTGTTGCTCCGACATAATCATTGTAGTTGTCTTCTTTTGGACTGTTTGCTGCAGGTTTTATTGTGTTTTTTTGTAATTTTTTTTGTTCTTTTTTAGAAAGAGGTTCGCCTGCAACAATAAGTTTTTCAAAATCGGCATCCTGAGCTGCTTTCATGATTTTCATTATTTCTCTGCTTTTTACGCTTTCATCAGCTTTTACAACAACTTCTTTTTTTTCTAATTTAGGTTTTAATGCAATAAGCTGATTATAAAGCTCTGCTTCCTGAATCGGAGTGCCGTTTACAAAGAATTTCCCGTCTTTTGTAACCGAAATAGTTGCATTTTTCTGCTCTACTGTCAGTCCGCTGTTTATTTCAGGCATTTTTATGCTGCTGTCATTGGATTGAAATGTCGGTGCAATGACCATCATTATAATCAGCAGTACAAGAAAAATGTCCGTGAGCGGTGTAATATTTATTTCTGTAAAAAGAGCATCTTTGCCCTTTGCTGTTTTGAATGCCATTTTTATTTTCCTGTTATCTCGCTTTATAAAGCTATATTCGTAGGTTGGTCAATTACTACATCTTCATTGCTGTCAACAAAGCTTAGGAACAAAAGCTTTATGAGCTGAAAATCGTCTTCAAATCTTTTTACAACTGATTGGAAGTAGTTATACAAAACTACTGCTACAATTGCGACACCAAGTCCCAGCGCTGTTGCTATCAATGCTGATGCAATACCTGAGGCAACTGCTGCGGATTGATTGCCCTGAAGTGCCAAATCCTGGAATGTATAAAGAATTCTTACTACCGTACCAAACAAACCTAAGAACGGGCAAACACCACCGATAGTACCAAGAATTGTAAGATGAGATTCAAGTTTTCTTGTTGCAAGGCTTGATGCAATATCAAATGATCTTGAAAAACCATTTTTTTGTTCGGAGAAAATTCTTACCGCTTCTTCCGATACTTCTCCTACAATACCGCCAAGCTGTACACTGAGGTTTTGCGCTGAATCCAGATTGTTTCTTACCAGTTCTTTCTGCAGTTTTGGTATGAACTGTACAACGTCACGTTTGTTTTTGTTGTAATAATAGAGTCTGTTTATAGCTACGGCAATTGTTAAAAATGAGCAGAAAAGAATTGGTGCTACAATCCAAAGATCCTCTATCATTGCTTTGAGTAATAATTCCATTTGTTAATCCTCTTTCTTATTCTATTTTTATATTCTTTCTAATAATTTGTTGCGCCAAATACGTTGTAATCAAATGTAAATTGAATATCAACACTGTCTCCCCTGTATTCAGGCGGTAACGGCTTAAACGGTGCTGTCAGTTCAACTGCATGCATTGCAGCTCTGTCAGCCGCAGGGAGTCCTGATGATTTGTATACTCTGTGAGAAAGCAACCTTCCGTCTCTTGCTATTTTGAATAAAAGAACGACTCGTTTGCTTTCATTTCCTTTAGGCGGTTCCCAGTTCATTTTTATTCTTCTTTGCAGCTCTCTCATGTATGGACCGAAATCCGGTTCTTTTAGAGCATCAATTCCGGGTGCTCCCTTTGGATTTCCCGGTCCGGGATTGCCGACGCTGCCGCCTCTGCCCGCACTTCCTGGTGAAAATCTTCCGCCGGCTGAACTTCCGCTTGGAGAGAAACTGGGTGACGGTGAATATCTGCTGCCAGAGCCTGAAGACCCTGAGCTTGAACCAGAACCCGTTCTGGAGCCTGCTATAGGTCCGCCTGATGGACCGGCTACTTTTGGTGCAGCGACTTTCGGTGCGGGTATGTTGAAATTTCCGCCCGGCTTTTTAGTTTTTGGTGCACTGGGTTTTATAGCAGGTTTTGGAGCTGAAGTCGGTGCTTTTGGTACACCTTGTGGTGTAGGTGCTTTAGTCGTCTTTTTAGGAGCCCATGGCAGCTGCATTTGCGGTTGCTGCTTTTGAACAGGTTTTTGGGGTGCAGCTTGTTTGTGCTGCTGTGTCTGTCTGGGCTGTGCAGGTCTTTTCTGAACAGCTTTGTTTGCCTGTGCTGCTTTTTGCTGTTTGCTGGGCTGTGATGCCGGAATCGGCTGAGAAACAGCACGTTTTGGATCATGTTTGCCGCCGGCTCTTGAGTTTCTGTCAGCTCTGAATTTTGTATTTTTATTTATCGGTGTAGCTTCTTTATCTACAAGCACAAATTCTATGTCTTTTGGTCTTTGGTGAGGTTTGTCAAAGATAGAAAAATTTACCCCCAAAAAAGCGAGTATTATGATAGACAGCCAAATTAAAGCCACAGTAAGCGGATGAAGTGCAGCTGAAAACAAAATACATTTTACCATCGGTATGTCGTTTTCATCGTACTTTTTGTAGACACCGTATGTGTATTTGGTATCTTTCAATTCCTCGTCTTCTTCGTAAATATTAATGTCACCTAGTAAAGTCATTTTCTCCCCAAATTTCTTTTGTTTTAAAGTTTATCAAAACCAAAACAATAAAACAAATCACCTGATTGGATAATTAGTATTGGTAACCTTGCTGCGGGATAAATGATGCCTGCTGGTCAAGTACAATATTGATTACTGAACCGACAGGAATAGATACAGGAATCCCTTTGTCCCAAATCGATTTTGCCAGACCTGCGCCGGCTCCTACTGCAGTACCGTATGCTGCGCCCTTTCCGACTTCTCCGCCGAAGAGCGGACCAAAGATTGCACCAGCAACTGCTCCTGCTGCTGTTCCTATTGCAATATCTTTAGCATATTCTTTTGCTGATTCTGCTTTTGTTTCTCCTTTAAGAAGTCCGGTTCCGTCATCGGTTTGTATTTTTGCTGATATCGGAATCATTTGTCCGTATGGTGTTACTATATTTGTAAATTTAATCATAAGCTGACCGTTTATTCCTGCTCTACCAGCTTTTTTTACCTGAATAACCGTTCCGTTTACAGAGCTGCCTATAGGTGCAACCAGTGTGTTGTTGTAATAAAAATCATTGGAAATAGCTGCAGTAACACTTTGTCCCAGAACAAGATTTTCTGAAGATAATTCCATTGTTGCCGTTACAGGAATTACCGTTTTTGCCGGTATCATAACAACTTTACCCTGTAAAGGTGTATTTTGTTGAGCTGCAACTGCTGCAGAATAATTTACATTTGTAAACCCTGTGCACAATGTACATATTGATGCAATTGCAATAGCAGAAAGTATTTTTTTTGCAGTTATAATATACATAATATCCTCCATAAACTTTTTCTGTTTTTTATAACGATATAGTTGCCTGATTGTTCAAACTACTAGTAAAATTCGCCAACACCAAAAGTGAAAGCACCTTTTGATGTGCCATCCGGTACTCCTGTGAGCGGATAGCCCCAGTCGATGCTTAATGGTCCTACGCCTGGAATAAATACCCTTACACCGACACCAGCAGTAATTGCATGAATAGGTCTGTTATATATTTCGTTTGTAACTGTTGATCCAAATATTTGACCGGCATCAACAAATGCTGCAATTCTTATGTTGTCCAAAAATTTTGCATCTGTAATTCTGTCGATAAACGGAATAGGTGTTTGAAATTCCGCCTGACCCATCATGAAACCGGTACCTGTACCAATACCGCTCATTCTGAAACCTCTTACTGTATAAGGACCGCCGAGTCTGTATGCCATAACTTCAGGCATATCTCCGTGTATTTTACCTCCAGCCCTAAATGCAAGAGATACTGAAGATTTTTTGCCGACCGGATAGTATTTTTTTATACCTGCACTAAGTTTTCCGAATGTGTTTTCAAACTCATTAACAGCAAGCATTTCATCAAATCTTACATTTGCAAATACACCGCTTCTCGGTAAAGTGCTGCTGTCTCTTGTGTCATATATCAAACTTGGTGACAGTGAAAGGAACAGTCCGCCTTGCAATTGTTTTGCACGTTCTGAGATAGGAATATTGTGTGCAGCATAAAGATTTGCAATTTGAGAACCGTCTCCTTCTTTTACATGTACATGTTCAAGCCCTACACTGAAAGCACCTGTAAGGTGAGGGAAGTTTGTAAATGCTCTTGAAATAGTTCCTTCTATACCGAATCTTTGTTCAACAGCCAGAGGAATCTGGTAGCTGGCAAAGTCACGACCGAAAGCCTTAATCATAAGCGAGTTGTCTGTTCCTTTGAGTTTAGGTTCAAACCAGCTGATTTCTGCCTGCAGGTTTGCTCTGTTAAGCATTGAGCTGTCTGCCATGACAATACCTGTACCGGCAAGTACACTTAAAGAAATTCTCTGACCGAGTCCTCTGAAGTTGTTTTCCGTAAATCCGCCGGTACCAAACAAACCGGTTGCTGTATCCAAACCACCGCCTATTGATATAGTACCCGTTCTTTGTTCTTCAAGGTGGATTGTCACATCATAGACTTCAGGATTTTCTTCCGAACGTTCAATAGTTCTTTTGACATCTTTAAATGCCTGAGTGCCGTAAAGCCTCATCAAATCTTGTTTGATAAGATTTTCATTATATATTGTCCCCGGCTGTGTAAGTATATTTCTTCTGACTACAAATTCTTTTGTTTTTTTGTTGCCTTCGATAATAATAGAACCGATTTTTCCTTCATCAATAGCAATATTTACCATTCCGTCAGGATCATCGCTTATGCTTGTTACACGTGCCAGAATGTAGCCTTGACTTGCGTAATATTGCTGGATTTCTTCAATAGCTTCATTTATTTTTATTATGTTTTGAGGTTTGTTTGTTAATGAATCGAGAATTTGCAGCAAGTCTCCGGTTGCAATAGAATCATTGCCGGTAATTGAAAAATCCGTTATAGGTACGTTTTCTTGTACAATAATTTTTAATTTAATACTTTTGTCATCAACCTTTATAGGGATGGCTTTCATTTTGTCAGTAAAGTAACCAGTGTCATATATAGCCTTTAGGTTTTGTTGTACCATGTCGACACTGTATGGATCTCCGGGTTGAATTTTTATACTCTTCATTATTTCTTCTGTGGAAACAAGGTTATTGCCCTCAATTTCAACAGAATGCACGGTAATATCTGACTGCGGTACATCTGATTTTTCAACCTGAATGTTTTGTGTGTTTTCAGGGTTTATATTGTCCCACAGCGTATCTATTTGAGGTTCAACCTGCTGTTCTTGCTGCTGATTTTTTTTGAATCTTGATTTTATGTTTTTATTCCAAAATCCGTTTATATCCCACGCAGCAAAAGCGGGGTAAGTCTGTGTAAAAATTACCCCAAAAGCCAAAAGTGTTATTAATACTGATTTATTCTTAACAACAGAAATTGTTGGTATTCCTATCTCAAATACTTCCTTGTAAAAATTATAACCTCAAAAAATAAAAATTTTCAAAATGTAAATTTTTTCTTACACATTAACAATGTTAATATTTCAAAATAGTGTAAAATTTACATTTTAAAAATCGGTAAAATCCTTTTAAATAAAGAGTTTTTACTAAATAAATAAATAAAAAATTTTTACAAATTAATCGTTACATAATATATATATTGTATAACACTCTTGCGGTGCCGATATCAATGTGATATACTGTATATGTGTAGTAGATTAGGATTTTGTAAGCCGAAATGGATATATCTATTGGTAACCTTGGAGGTGGCTCTCCATCTGTAAGCAGCTTAATATCTCAATTGGTGTCTAAAAGAACCCAATCGTTAAATAGTCTTCTTGATCAAAAATCTCAGATTGAGAATTCTTTGGCAATGCTTCAAAGTGGTGCGCTTGGTGTTGGTTCTATAAATAATTCCTATAGTGACCAGATTGCAAGCCTTCAGGATACAATAGACAGACTCAATGAACAATATTCAATAAATGCAAACAAAATTACTACTATTAACAGTCTGAAAAAGAGCTACAGTAATACAGTCAGCTCTCTGGAAAAATATATTGAAAGTTTAAAAAATCCAAACTCTGCTGACAGCAATCTGGATATCTATTTGGATGGAAATAAAGTCTCTTCAAATGATAAGATTAATGTTGATATAAACGATAAAAATACTAATATTCAGGAAATCACTCTTGATGTTCAACAAATTGCTACTACATCCACACTCAAGAGTAACCTTATATTGGGAGGCAATATCACTGCAAATACAAAAATCACGGATATTTTTGCAGGTATTTATGATGCAGCAAGCAATTCAATCAAAACCGGAAGACAGGATTTAAAAGAAAGCCTAAAATTAAAAGATCTTGGTGTAACCAGCGGTTCTTTCAATCTTGGTTCTGCAAAAATTTCAATAGATGCTGAAAATGACACAATAGGATCTCTTATTCAAAAGATAAAAGATGCCGGATATGAGGCAAAAATTGAAACTGTCGCTTATGATGAGAATGGTGAGGCAATTGGAAGGCTTGTTATTTCTGGCAGCGAAGATCAGTCAATTGCTATTACAAATCAAACATCAAACTTTACTGCTTTGATGGGACTTACAGTATCTGAAGGTACGTTTTATATTAACGGTGCTGAATTTTCTATTACATCAGATACTACACTAGGCTCATTGATGAAAGAAATTAATTCTGCTTCAGCCGACAATGTGGGGGCAAAACTTGAAGATGGAAAACTTGTCTTTGTTGCTTCTGAAACAGGTGCGGTTGATATCAATGTGGAAAAAGGTACATCCAATTTTACAAATGCGATAGGATTTACAATCGGCGGCGTAATGAACCAGTCAAACCTCGTTTTGGGTACTGATGGTTCATATGTTACATTGACGGGTAAGAATGACTCAGTAAGTTTGTCTGATTCCGTCAAAAACGGAAAATTTACCGAAGGCAATTTTAATATCTACTACAACACTGTTGATGAGCATGGAAAAGTGTCCGACACACTGACAAAGGTCACAATTGGTGTTACCGCAGATGATACAATTGAGTCAATAATTGAAAAAATCAAAAATCAGACGGCAGGTTCATACGTTGATGAAGAAGGCAATACCATCAAAACAGGTCTTACGGCTGAAATAGTAAACGGTCATTTTACAATCAGACAGCTTCAAAAGGGTGCTGAATTTGATATTTCTATAGAGGCTGGTTCATCAAATTTCACAAACTATATAGGAATGACGTCTGAGGTCAGCAATACTACATCAAAAGATGCAGAAAATTCTTATATTCTTGGTACAACTGTAGTTCCGAATTCAGGATTTAGCGAGGGATCATTTACAATATCCACAAACAAAGTCTCGGATGATGGTAAGACGGCATTGTTCGAAACAATATCGGCAGTAATTGAGGTTACAGCAGGAGATACGGCGCAGACAATAGCTGACAAAATTACTAATGCAGGAATAGGGTTGACTGCTTCAATTACGGAAGACGGACATTTTAAGATTGAACAAAACAACTCCGGCGTTGACTTTGATATTACAATCACAGCAGGCGGAACAGATTTTACACAGAAAGCCGGACTGACATCTAATGTAATAAACACCGGTGTTTTATCGCCAGGTTCCGACGTAAATCAATTTACTACTCTTACAGGTGCAAATTCTGTTACCGGTTCAACTGCAGTTAGTGCTGGAACAATTAAAATCAATGGTGTAATAATAGATATTTCGAACGGCGATATAAACTCCGCAATTGATGAAATAAATGCTCGTAAAGATGAAACGGGAGTAAACGCATATCTAAAAGGCGGAAAATTGGTTCTTCAAGCAAATGAAACCGGTCCGGACTATTCAATTACTGTTGAAGCCGGCAACTCCAATTTGGCAGAAAAAGCAGGTTTTGTTTCAAAAGTTGAACAGATAGGTACTGTCGGAGAAACAGATTCAAAAACCACACTTACTGCTGCAAATTCGGTTTCCGGATCTACGGCAATAAGTGGCGGAACTTTTATTATCAATGACGTAATAGTAAATATAAATAAGGGCAATGTAAATTCAGCTATTAACGATATCAATTCTTATACTGACCAGACCGGTGTCCATGCATATCTCAAAGACGGAAAAGTTGTTCTTGAGGCAAATGAAACAGGCTCTGACTTTTCAATTAGTGTAGAAGCCGGTAATTCCGATTTTGGTACTGTAGTCGGTTTTGTTTCAAAGGTTGAATCTATTGGTACTTCCGGACAAACAAGCGCCAAAACGACATTGACAGGTGCAAATTCTGTTACCGGTTCAACTGCTGTAACTGAGGGTACATTTAAAATAAACGGCATTACAATAGAAATTAGTGCCGGAAACATTAATTCTGCAATTGATGATATAAATTCATATTCCGATCAGACTGGTTTTACTGCTTTTCTCAAAGACGGAAAAGTAGTTCTGGAAGCCAACAAAACAGGTTCTGATTATACAATTTATGTAGAAGGCGGAACATCAAATTTCGGTACTGTTGCAGGATTTGTCAGTGATGCACAGGATGCGGCTACTGCAATAGTAGGTCAAGAAGGATCAAAAACAACTCTGACCGGGGCACATGACGTAACGAAAGATATGCAGATATCTGCGGGTACTGTAAAAATCAACGGATTAAACATAAACCTTGAATCCGGTACGCTTGAAGATATAATAGGACAGATTAATAAATATAGCGATCAAACCGGTGTAAGCGCATCGATTCAGAACGGAAAATTTGTACTCACAAACACTCAAAACGGGGACATGTCAATCAATGTAGTTGATGGCTCT